>JBBCAX010000278.1:0-1522 GCA_051382335.1 Deltaproteobacteria bacterium TL4 | reverse complement strand
CTCCCAACAAGTCACGGTACTCAATCAAACACCTGGGGCGTTTTACACTTTAATCCAGGAAGCGATGCAACATGCAGATTTGAAATTGGCGCTTCGTTATGTGATTTTTGGAGGAGAAGCCTTGAAGCCTCCACAGTTAAAACCTTGGTTTGCCCGATTCCCTCAAGTCAAATTAATCAATATGTATGGAATTACAGAAACCACCGTGCATGTGACTTACAAGGAATTGACAGCAAGAGATATGGATTCCGCTATCAGCGGCATTGGACGACCTATTCCAACACTGTCTGTTTACTTAATGGATGAAGCACAAAATTTAGTACCAGTGGGAGTTCCTGGAGAAATCCACGTTGGCGGTTTAGGGGTTGCCCGTGGTTATTTGAACCGTGAGGAACTCAACCGGGAACGGTTCATTCCAAATCCTTTTCATCCTGAAGAACGATTGTACCGATCCGGCGATTTGGCCAAGTATCTGCCTAATGGCGAGTTGGTTTATCTGGGCCGTATCGATCATCAAGTCAAAGTCCGGGGCTTTAGAATTGAATTGGGAGAAATTGAGCACTTGTTGACTCAGCACGAACAAGTACGCCAAGCGGTAATTCTAGTCAAAACCGACAATAACGGACATCAACAGTTAGCCGCGTATCTTGTGCCTAAAAACTCCGTTCTCGACCTAAGTGACCTGCGTCGGTTTTTAAAGGTAAAACTGCCGGATTATATGGTTCCCGCGTTATTCTTTACTTTGACTCAACTCCCCCTGACCCCCAATGGAAAAGTGAACCGTAAAGAATTACTCGCGTTGGAAATTGATGTGCTATCCGCAAAGACCTCCTCTCAGGCTCCTCAAAATGAGGTAGAACAAGCCTTGGTTGAAATATGGCAGGAAGTGCTCCCTCATCAACCGATCAGTACCTCTGATAATTTTTTCGAGTTGGGAGGCGATTCCATTTTAAGCACACAAATCGTAGTCCGCGCGAAACGACGTCTTTTACAACTGAGCGTCAGACAAATCTTTGAACATCAAACCATTGCGGCACTGGCTCCTTTTGTGACGTTTACCGAATCAGACCTTATGCCTCAAACCACAAGTTCTGGAAGTGTTCCCTTAACACCCATCCAGTCCTGGTTTTTTGAAAAGGAATCCGCTGGATTACATCATTTTAATCAAGACGTTTTGTTGAAGATTCCAGATGTGTTTGAGGTGACTATTTTGAAGCAAGCCCTTGAGGAAGTAGTAAAACAGCATGACGCCTTACGTCTGCGTTTCACCCAAACGGAAGAGGGCTGGACACAGCATTATCAAGAGGAAGGAGCGCATTTTTCAATTGAAGTGTTTGATTTAAAAACACCCCGTTTTCCCAAGAGCAGTCTGGACATCATTCAAAAAGAAGCCAATCGTTTACACACCTCCTTTGATCTGGCGCAGGGTCCGCTGATGCGCGTCGCCGTGTTCAAAGGAAAAAATCAAAGTGGACGGTTACTGATCGTGATTCATCACCTGGTGATTGATGGGGTTTCATGG
>JBBCAX010000277.1:0-2312 GCA_051382335.1 Deltaproteobacteria bacterium TL4 | reverse complement strand
TGGGGGATTGAGTCTTGGCATTGGATTCGGGACGTCACTTTCTCAGAAGACAAAGTAAAATCCAAATACACGAATCAGGCTCAAATTTTAGGTCTCTTGAGAACTTGTGTTCTTGGTGTTTTTAAAAGGTTTGGTGGGAAAAATATGAAAGAGAATCTTGATAATTGCAGGGACTCCGAACCCTTTTTTATGAATATACTTTGTCAAGTTGGTTTTTTATGAGAAAGCCGTGGAGGATCCCCCACGTCGCCGAGCTAATAAACGAGTCGGGCTGGGAACAATGGAAAATGATCGTCCTCCCATTGCTGGAATCGTGGGTCGCACTTCGGGAAAAATCCGTTTAGACGTCTGTCAAAATACTCAGCAAAAAACTATTCAGCCTCAAATCGAACAAAAAACACAGGACACCGTAACTCTTTATACCGACGAGTCTTCCGCATACAATAAAGTGGCGGCAACTGGACGTTCACATGCCACCGTCTGTCACTCAAAAAAAGAGTATGCCAGAGACGACGATGGCGATGGATTTTGCAAATCCATTGTAATATCATGGAAGGCATTTGGACCGGATTACGAAACTTCTTACGACCCTTCCGAGATTTCAGATTGTCTCCTTCGGCAAAATGTTTTATACTTATGACGAACCAGGAGCAAAGGTTACCAGTAATTAGAGGAACGATTTTTATGAAATATCACATTATTCCACTCGTCGATTGTGTGTTTAAGGCCCTGTTGGGCTCAGAAATAAACAAAAACTTACTGATCCATTTTTTGAATGCGGTTCTGAATCCTGAGCCTTCCAAGCGAATAAACGGGGTTGAGATTTTGAATCCTTACAATGAAAAAGAGTTTATTTCTGATAAACTCTCTATTGTGGATGTCAAAGCTAAAGACGACTCAGGACAAACCTATCAGGTTGAAGTGCAATTGGCTGTGTTTCCGAGTTTACCAGCAAGAATCCTTTACACCTGGAGTGATTTGTACGCGTCGCAGTTGAAGAGTGGTGAAGATTATAACGAATTAAAACCCGTTGTCTCCATTTGGGTGATTTCAGGAAATCTATTTCGAGAGTCACAAGCATTTCATCATCATTTTCAAATGAGTGACAAGGAACTCGGGGTAACGCTGAGTGAACACGCGTCGATTCATGTGTTGGAACTGGACAAATGGCAAAAACCGGAAGCTGCCAATGAATTGGATCGGTGGACCTATTTGTTCCTTGAGGGACAAGACTTGGATGATCAACAGCTTCCAGCATTTATGAACACCGAAGAAATGAGGCAGGCCATGGAAACCTTAAAGTTATTTTCAGAAAAAGAACGGGAATACCATTTGTATCAAAGCAGAGTGAATTACATTCGCCAGCAAAGAACGATTGAAAAAGACTTGGCTCATCTTAAAGAGGAAGTGAATGCTGCCATGCAGGAAAAAGAAGCTGCCATGCAGGAAAAAGAAGCTGCCATGCAGGAAAAAGAAGCTGCCATGCTGGAAAAAGAAGCCGCCATGCTGGAAAAAGAAGCCGCCATGCAACGGGAAGCAGCGACCATGCAAGAAAAAGAACGATTATTGCGATTATTGAAGCAAGCTGGTATTGATCCCCATCAAACCAACTAAATCTGAACGAGTTATGGTCCCATAAAAGTAAAATATCAAAGACCATAACTCATTTTTCGTCCAACCGGGTAATGCCATCCCAGTTTTTCGGCCATGTGTCAAAAAACGGTCTTTGATTTACCACCTAGTTTGGGTTTTGTTCCGTAGGGGCAGACCTGTGTGTCTGCCCGGGATCAGGGCGAACACACAGGTTCGCCCCTATTTGTGGCCGAAAATGTGACCAACCCCGATATTCACAGGTTCATCATCAACAATCAGGATAGTTCTACCTCCTTTGCTTCCGTTTTCGGTTACTTCTATGGAGTGTGCGCTTTCTTCCATTTCCTCCTCAGACTCAATGGCACGGATAACGGGCGTATCCGACTTTTGAAGGCTTTGATCTTTAGAAATCGCCAAATCAAAAGAAAAGGTTGAGCCAAGACCTTCTGTACTGTCAATGGTGAGATGGCCACCATGTAATTCGACCAGGTCTTTGGTCACAGTCAACCCTAACCCTGTATCTCCATATTCCCTTGCGGTTGAGCCATCCGCCTGTTCAAACGATTCAAAAATTTTATGCTAAAAGTATTGGCAAACAAATTACAGCAATACCATAAGATCTGGACTTTGAACATTTGATTCATGGTTTTAGTTTTAATTATTCAATAATATCAGTGGTTTTATTTTATGAATGAATTAATGCAAGGTTATTATTTCCC
>JBBCAX010000276.1:0-2111 GCA_051382335.1 Deltaproteobacteria bacterium TL4 | reverse complement strand
TAAGGGAATCGCATCCTGGCTGATTTTAAGCCAAAAGCCTTCCCCTTTCAGGATTTCTTGAAAAGGGGGATAAGCTTTCTGCTCGATTTGTTGGGAAACCGTTGCATGGGGTGATAGGACTTGCCATGTTTGAGTCGGAGTATCCCATTTCCAAAGAGAGTGAAGCCATAAAGGAAGCGGACTAGCGGAGGGTTCAGCGAGGGGTTCTGCCACTGCCGGGGTAGCCGCTGCTGGAACAGGGATAACCGCTGGTGCCGTAGTTGGCTCCGTTGTGGAAACGGGAGTCGGCGTTGAGCTGGGAGCAGAGGTATCGGAGTTTCCCTTTTTTTCCTCTAAAGCACAGGTTGAGACGACCAGTATCAGAATTGCTGATATGAAGAGAGGAGCGAAAGCTTGAGGGAATCTGGCAGCTTGCAAAACAGGCCTGATCGCCAACAAAAGCAGAAGACTTCCTAAAATGAAAAGTAACAGAGGTGAGGAGGGTCCCTCAACCCCAAAATATAGCCCTCCTCCCAGCAATGACTCACGCTGGGTCAAATGCTCATTCGCCGCCTGGATTCGTTGATTGATGGTTTGTATCAGGGTTTCAGTACTCATTTGCGAACCGCTGCCTAGTAAATACCATCCTGCTGTTACCGAAGTCACCTGCGCCATAAGTTCATAACTTCCTTCATCAACCATACTCAACGCCATCGATTGGAACGGGGGCATCTCAACCCAAAAGCCTTCCCCCGCTTCAAGCCTGGGTTTGATTTCTTCAATTCCGGCTTTCGCTAATTGAGAACGTCGTTTGAGACTGGGAGTAAAGGCTTTCCACTGTTGCTTTTGAAAGACCCACACGGTCTTAACCTCTGTAAATTGTGTTTCCAGATGAAGCTCGGTTTGAAAGGGAAGAGCCGCTAAATTCAGTCCAGGAACAAATGTTTTTATGGTCGCGGGATTCGTCAGCGATAAGGAGTTTCCTGGCTCCCAGGTTTGAGATGGCAGACTTCCAACCTGGTATTCCGCGTCACCGGTAATCAAGGTGACCTGAGTCGTACCAGATTCCAATTCGGTTTCATAACGTAAGGTGACGTTCACTGTGTTCGGAACGACGTAGAGAGGTTCCTGGGGTTCCAAAGATTGGCCTAGAAGGTATCTTTTCCCCTTTGCTGACAGTTGTCGTTCTGTAGCAGCCAAAAGTGTGAAGGGAAGAGGGGTTGTCATGAGCATATACGAAACACCCTGGCGCTTTTCAAAAGCAACAGTAGCGCCAGGATACAAACTGAGGAGACTATGGCGTTCCGCCGCGGTTATTTTAATCTGGATGATCGATTTTAGATCTGTTTTGATTTGTACGAACACCTCTTCTTCGGATTTAGTTTGAAAAGGGGGTATTTCAATAGTCGTAATCAAGGTTGGGTTAACACTGGTTTTTGAGCCGACAGGCGTTATGATTTCTGAAATAAAAGTACCCGAACTGGTTGTGGCCGTAATAAGATTGATGGTTGTTCCCAGGTTATCAATTGTATTCTGAACACGGAGTAAATTTTCGTCAATTCCTGAAGAAACAACCGTTATGATTTTTCCATCGGATTGGATGGTGGTCAAGGTCTCAGCTTCCGTTTTTACGGATGAAATGAAAGTTTTTTCGGAAGAATCAACGCTTTTTACTGTGTTTTCCGCTTCTCCCAGGGCACTCAACTTTGCGTTAATTTGAGTCAGATTGCCTTCTGAATTGTATGAGAGTGGCATTTCAACCTGGGTAGAGCCATCATCCTGTATGGTAATTAACGCTCCCTGAGGCATCTGAATTTCACTGGAGACAGAACTTGAATCGGGTTCCGCGTAAGTTAGTGTGATGGATGCCCCTGTTTCAGTAAGGAGGCCAACAACTTGGCTTGTCTTTGCGCCCTCCTCCCCGACAACATAAGTGATAGTTTTCGAACCATCCGCATTTTCGACAGTGCTGCTTCCATCAGGCAAAGAGGCTATCTTATTGTCCTCGTTGATCACAGACAGATTATGGGAATTGAGATGGTTGTAATTGTTGTCTGAAGAGCTCACTGCCAGAATCACTGAATAACTTTGATTGTTATCGGGAACCGTATCAGCCACGCCTGTAACCGTGA
>JBBCAX010000275.1:0-1036 GCA_051382335.1 Deltaproteobacteria bacterium TL4 | reverse complement strand
ACTTAGGCCAAAGCGATACGTCAACAAACATGAAGATCCAAGCAATGGAAATTGGTGCGGACATGGCGAGAATAGGCAAAATATCCAGCTCAAAAGTATCATTGGGATCAAAAGACAAGAAAAATGCCTTTTCAACCAGTTTTTCCAAAACAAACTTAGCTTTTCCGGCGTTGAACGTTTCAATGTATAGCCTAGTGGAAAACGTACGTGCCCTGTATTCTTGTTCTTGCCAACAACCACCATCAGTGCGAAATTCACCAATGTCAGTCATAATTGGTGGAATATAACCTGAATGTTCAATATCCACCGTTGGACCGACAATGAAGTAATCGATCAGTTCATCGATTTTTGACCAGAATTCATCTGAATCATAGGGAATTTGCATTCCTGCATCGGACTCAATGGGGTTCATGGGATTCCTCAGAGCCATTTTTGAAAAAAAATTAATTTTCGAATCATTTTTGGAAAACACGTGCTGTACACGTGTTTTTTGTATTCCTTTACAAAACATTAATCGCTCGGACGACTCTTTTGCAAGTTGGGCACTGATTGCAATGACCGAGTAATTCCCAATGTTTGATACATTTTTTGCAATATGTATGCCCACATTCCAATACCACCATTGACCCATTTGGTGGTTCAAGACATATCCTACATTGTAGAATTACTTGTTGCTCCATTGTTTACTAGTGGAGGTGAAAATGCTGGTGGAGATGCTGGTGGGATGGAGATACTGATGGAGATGCTGGTGGTGGAAGATGGAGATACTGATGGAGATGCTGGTGGAGATATGGCAGAAGCTCGTGCAAGAGAACATTCGAATTGCTTAATATCTCTGAAACTATCGTCGGTCCAACCATGAGCGCATCTCATCCAATCGGGAGTTAGTGGTTCATCATTCGCATCATATCTCTCCCCTTTCCAGTTCATAGAATTCAATTTAAACACATACATCTCTATGTCTTTCCAAGACATTCCGGGCTCGAATTTAATATATGCTACTCTCTCGTGATGAACAACTTCAACGTGATATGCC
>JBBCAX010000274.1:0-1071 GCA_051382335.1 Deltaproteobacteria bacterium TL4 | reverse complement strand
CTTTCTAGCATTGAAGAGAATGTGCCAACAAAAACTCTCCCTTTTGCATTACCGATTATTTCATCAAGTTTTTTCTTAACAACGGCTTCCGACGTTAAGAACCCCGGAGATTCAGCGTTTGTACTTTCCATTAGCAAAAGAAGGTTATTTTCTTTTCCAATTTCTTCGTATTGCTCAATGTTAATTGGTTTTCCGTTTACGTCTTGGTCGATTTTAAAATCCCCGGGATAAATAACGTTTCCAATTGGTGTTTCAATAATTGTTCCTATGGCGTCAGGAACACTGTGAGTAATATCAAAAAATCTAGCAGAGAGGCTGCCTAATTTAATTTTTTGCCCCGCCTTTACTTCTTCAATTTTAATCGACGGTATGTGTGGAAATTCAGCTTGTCGTTTAAGGATTATCGCCTTAGTAAGCCCTGTTGTATAAATAGTTGGTAATCCTATTTTTTCGATAAGGTAGGGGATTGCCCCTAAGTGGTCCATGTGTCCATGGCTAACAATCAGTCCGCGAATTTTACTGCGGTTGTCCTCAAGGTATTTTGTGTTGGGGATAATGTAGTCAATTCCAGGAGTTTCTTCTTCTGGAAATTGAAATCCAGCGTCTAGAATAATGATATCGGTTTCGTATTCTAATACCGTCATATTTCGCCCAATTTCTTCCACTCCTCCGAGCGGAATAATACGCACTTTGTTTGGTGAGCAAGGGGTTATTTTAATTATACTTTCAGGGTCTTGGTGAACTCTTCTGTTTTGGTGACGTTCATACCCTAACAAGTGTTCTTCTTTGTCTGACTCCTGGGCGGTCATCACTTCGTTTGCACTTCCAGCTTGGCGATTATAATGCGCCGGGCTTTGTTGATTTCGAGGTCTTCTTAGTCCTTCTCTCGTCGCAGGATAGCTTCTGTCGCTAAGCGCAAGGTTTGATCTGTTTCCTCCTGTCCTGCTTGGGTACCTGCTCCCTGTTGCCCTCTGAGGAGTGCTGTAGCCTGTTCTTGTTGCGGTAGAGTCGTTTCTCGGTGCTTTATCAGGTCTTGCTGTTCCGAGTGTTCGCCTTACTCCAGTCCTTGCT
>JBBCAX010000273.1:0-3647 GCA_051382335.1 Deltaproteobacteria bacterium TL4 | reverse complement strand
ACAGAAATCTGTTTAACGAACTTTTAAATCGCATGGATTTACCTCTGAGACCCAGAGTCAGAGAAAATTATGCTGTGGCATGGGCAAGCTAGATTCTAAGGGGGTGGCCGAACTTACGACCAAGCCCGATTTGCGTTCTCTAGGATAAATAAACAGACTCATTAATGCAATTTGTGATTTAGCGGTTGGTGTTCAGGTTTTTGCCTGTTATTGTCCATTTCGTCTGCAAACAAAAGATGAGATTAAAAGGATTTTACAAAAGAAAATTGGAGCTTTTCTTTATCCTTCTAACTCCTAATCCCCTGTTATGTGGAATTACGGAGTCATCACCTATAAGTTTGCAAGAAAAGATAAATTGCATTACAATTCAAAATTTCCTTGTCAATACCAGCTTTACCATAAAACTGCGAATTCTTTTTAATCGATTTTAAAAATACTTTTACGCCAAGAAAGCATTCGAATTCTATCATATTTCTTGATGTCTTATAAGTTATTTTGTAAAAGAAAAGTCGTTTGATAGATTGCAGATTAAGATAAATGCTTCTGAATGGATTGCGAAGATGTTAACACCCTGCGTAAAAATATGTGGAATAACCACCGCTGAACAGGCTTTGGCATGTATTGAATTAGGAGCAGATTGGTTAGGGTTTAATTGTTATCCCAAATCTGTAAGATATGTTACTCCTGAGAAAATCAGTGCCATTGTTAAAATCATTCCTCCCTCCGTAGAGACTGTTGGCGTTTTTGTTAATGAGAGTCTCGAAAAAGTACAAGCGATTATGAGACATACAGGGATGGGCATGGTGCAGCTTCATGGTGACGAGTCTCCACAGTATGCGGAAGCTGTGGGTTTTAATACCATGAAAGCGTTTCGTGTCAAAAATGAGTTTGAATTGGAGCAAATTAAGCGCTATCTCAATGAGTTCTTTCTCCTTGATTCTTATCATCCCGGTCTTTACGGAGGTACAGGTGAAACCTTTAATTGGGAAATTGCCAAGCGGGCAAAATCCTTTGGTCAGTTGATATTAGCCGGGGGGTTGAATTCACAAAATGTAGCTCAAGCGGTACAATCCGTAGTCCCTTATGGTGTCGATACATGCAGCGGTGTGGAATCCTCCCCTGGTGTTAAGGATTTATCTCAGGTTGAGCAATTTATTCAAAATGCTAAACGATCCATTAGTTCTTAGAAATTAAACCTTTTGCCAGAAAGTAATCTATGAGTACCACTACCTATACTACTCACACTTTTTTAACCCAAGGAGGCGTTAAAGTGAGTAGCTTGTTGACTTCACTCGATATTAATAATGCGTTGGAACCTATTTACAGTGCAATTAATACTCACAAAGGTGCACTTTTTGTGAGTAATTTTGAATATCCCGATCGGTATTCTCGTTGGGATATTGGTTTTGTTTATCCCGCTTTGGAATTGGTTTCCCGAAAACGTACTTTTTGGATTAATGCTCTGAATTCTAATGGTAAACTTATTCTGAAATTGATTGCTTCCTGTCTGAAGGGACATCCTCATTTAGAAGCTTTTGAAGTAAACGAGGAAGTTGTGACGGGAACCGTATTACCCATGCCAGACTTCTTTCCTGAGGAAGAACGAAGTAAACAACCAAGTATTTTTTCTGTTATCCGTGAAATTTATAGTCTGTTTCAAAGCAAAGATACGACTTTGGGTTTCTATGGAGCGTTTGGTTATGACTTGGTATTCCAATTTGAAAATATAACGCCAAAATATACACGCGATTCAGATAATGTCGATTGCCATGTTTACTTGCCCATTGAGTTTGTGATCGTTGATCGTCAAAAAGAGATTGCTTACCAGTTAAGTTATCAAATTGAAACGGCGGAAGGCTTGACAAGTGCGGAAAATAATATTGGAAAAACCTTTCCTACGATTCAAGGGATGGTTGATGGAAAAATGATTTGTGATCATCAACCAGGTGAGTTTGAACAAAAAGTGGCTCAAATTCGAGAGGGCTGTCACCGTGGTGATTTCTTTGAAGTGGTTTTATCCCAGTCCTTTTCCACAGGATTTCAGGAAGCTCCTTGTGATCTGTTTCAACGAATTTGTAAATCGAATCCCAGTCCTTATAGCTTTTTGATCAATCTAGGGGAAGAACAGCTAATTGGTGCTTCGCCGGAAATGTATGTACGTGTGGAAAATCGGCAGTTTGAAACTAGCCCGATTTCTGGTACTGTTGCTGTGGGCAGCAACCCAATGGATACGGCCGATCGCATTAAACAACTGATTTCTTCTGAAAAAGATGAATCCGAATTGACCATGTGTACGGATGTTGATCGAAATGATATGTCCCGGATTTGTATGCCAGGAAGCGTTCAACTGATTGGAAGGCGTTTATTGGAACAGTATTCTCGACTCATACACACGGTGGATCACTTACGAGGCGTTCTTGCTCCTGAATATGATGCGATTGACGCGTTGCTATGTCATATGTGGGCATGTACGGTGACAGGATCTCCAAAGCCCATTGCGATGCAAACTATTGAAAATTTAGAAAACTCACCACGAGGATGGTATAGTGGGTGTATCGGGTTGCTTAAATTTAATGGTGATATGAATACAGGAATGACATTGCGAACGGTTCATTTGAAACATGGTGTGGCAACAGTGCGAGCGGGGGCAACATTACTCTATGAGTCTGATCCTATTGCTGAGGAACAGGAAACGCGAATTAAGGCTTCTGCATTTATGGGTGCGGTTCTAAATAAAACAAGTGAAAAGTTTAAGGTTGCCCCTCTTGTCAGGACGGGCGAAGGAAAAACAATCTTGTTTGTGGATAATCATGACAGTTTTGTCCATACATTGGGGAATTATGTAAGACAAACAGGGGCAAAAGTGATTACGCTTCGTTCAGGATTTCCTGCTCACCTGATTGAGAAAATTGCTCCTGATTTAATTTTTATTTCTCCTGGACCTAAAACACCCAAAGAGCTTAAAGTCCCTGAACTTGTCGGAGAAGCTGTTAAAAGAAATATACCTATTTTCGGGGTCTGTTTGGGACATCAAGGAATTGCGGAGTACTTTGGTGGCAGCTTAAAAACTTTTGAAAAGCCTTATCATGGAAAACCCTCAGCGGTATTTCATAATAAATCAGGTGTCTTTTTGGGCTTACCAAATCCTTTCGTTGCAGGTCGTTATCATAGCCTCTATGTTGATAAGGAAACATTACCAAGCTGTCTGGAAGTGATTGCGGAAACCGAAGATGGAATCATTATGGGACTAAAGCATAAAACACTGCCGATTGCCTCTGTTCAATTTCATCCAGAGTCAATCCTCACCCTAAAAGATGATGTAGGCATTCGTTTTATTCATAAGGTCATAGAGGTTTTGTTAGAAAATCGGAAATTGTAACGGAAGCTTCTCAATCTACCACTCTTCTTTAAATTTTAGTGCGTTCACACTGTTTATCTAAAAGATTAACAAAAACAACATGTTAATACAATCTTTTTTAAAAAGATCAAATCAAGACATTTAAACTGTTAATTTTAAAACGTTTTTTATTATTTTGTCTCAAAGCGTTATAGAATCAGGGCTTCGTGGAAGAATGAAAATTAAATGAGAAAAGAAGTTTAAAAACATATTGACAGTACGATCGAGTGCACGTATAACCACTGGATCA
>JBBCAX010000272.1:0-1225 GCA_051382335.1 Deltaproteobacteria bacterium TL4 | reverse complement strand
ACATGGGGAACTCCTCCTAAAAAGTTTGTTTTGTTTGTACACAAACAGACTATTAGATTGTTCCTCATGTTTCAGGTCATTTCTGATTTTTTTGTTTTACACTGCTACAAATTTGGCGAAGGTATTGCATAGAAAGAACGGTTTGAATGCCGCCAATACATTTCGCTGTCTATTGACGACACAAAGATCGACTCCTAAATGGATCCTCTTAAGATCCAACTATTCATAATCGTGTTGAGAATGACCGAATCTGAGTTTAATAATCTGATATTTATAATAAATTTGAACTAAGGGGTTGCTATGAAATATATCTTCAAATTAATAAAGAATTTGGTGCTGGTAGTTTATATCAGTGTGTTTATGTTCGCAATTTCTAACTGTGCTGAAGAAAAAAGTGTCAATAAAAAGACTCAGTCCACCGCGGACGTTGCAAACGAAAAAGAGACGGCAAGCATTCAAAGCTTGGATCAGCAGAAAGCGGAGTTGCAAAGTAAAATCGATGTTCTTGATCAAATCATTGCGGCCGACATTGCTCCCACCTTTATCAATAAAATTATCGATGCGGTCATGGAAAATTGCAGCGTTAATATTTTGGGCCCCAGTGCCGACTGTGAGCTGAATGTAGGTGTTGAAAAAGAATTTAATATTCCCAAACTTGATGTTCCCGTTAAAATTGAAATCACTCTAACGGATGCCACCGAAGTAGCTGTGGTTACGGATGAAACTGATGCAAGTGCCGCTAAAATCACATTAGATCTAAAGTTAAATGTTAGTGTGTCATCTTCTGCATTCAATGGTGGTAAAGGCGTGACCTTTTCAGGAACATTCATGGGTAGTGGAACGATTTCAAAAACAAGTCAGCTTATTGAAATTGAAAAGGGTTCTTTTGAATTAAAACTTCCAACAGGGGGAAGCAATGCCTTCTCTTTTTCTCAGGATTTTATTGATAGAGAGGAGAAAACATTGGTCATCTTCAGAAACGTAGCAGAGGAAAAGAACGCTGAAGAAGCGACCCAACAGTAAACTCATATTCCCCAATTGAGGCCGCCCCTCCTCATTGACTCAGGTTTCCTTCCTGTTCGAGTGCAATTCAAGGCTGTTGAATAGAAAAAAGGCTAGATATGAGTCTGTTTATTTATCCTAGAGAACGCAAATACATCTAACTATCTGAAATAATTTAGATTAATTGAAAGAGTAACTTGACTAATTATCCAAGAAATGATAG
>JBBCAX010000271.1:0-44473 GCA_051382335.1 Deltaproteobacteria bacterium TL4 | reverse complement strand
TCGGCGGATACCTGGAAAAAGCACTTTGAAGCTTTGGAAGATCACCGCTTTGTCACGCTGGGCATGGCCAGTGATCGGGGACTAGGCTTGGTCACTGGCTTTCACGCCGCTTTTGAGGCAGCTCTTTGGGTCTGTGATTATTTCCATGAATTTCGGGATCTTTTTAAACTCCAGTCTCAACTTGAAAGAAAAGCTTATGGACTAATCACGAATGAAAGCGAAGCGATGCGAAAATTTGGAAACGCCAAGAGTGAGGCGAATCTGGAAAAACGCCTCAGTCAGTATGAAACTGCGGTGAAAGCCTGTAAACACGCGGTGGAGGTTTATGATCAACTATCCGGGCTGCAATGCTACAAGCCTGGAATAGGCGGCATGTTTTAAAATACAAGGAAATTGTTGATCCCATTGTTCCGATGGAATGGGGCGTCCCTGATAATAAGGAGTTCTTTGCTGATCACGCAGCTTGACTTCAAAATCTTTGTCCACCTTCCCCAATTTAAACCCCAAGTCCATCAACTGTAGAATTTCATGTACGCTTAAAAGAGCACCTTTAATCGGGATCCAGATCCGAGACCGACTCAGCTGAATTTCTTTGAATAATTTGTTTAAGAGGCTGTGGGCTTGCTGATCTGATTTTTCACAAAGAGTTTGAAGTGCTTGAATCCACTCATTCATCGGTCGCAAGATCTCTTCAGAAAAGTAACTTTGCAGAGCTTGATCCAGCAGGATTTGAGTTTCCTGTTTTAAATCAAACCGTGGTGTTGGAAGAGTAGAGGACACTGAGTCATGGTGCATTGAATCACAAAGTTGAAGATTGATATTGAGAGAGGCAACGAATTGGATTTACTCAGCGTAATGATTGAAATGATATCCTATCAAACAAATTCCCATGAGTAGATTCGTGATATAAATAC
Organism: Deltaproteobacteria bacterium TL4; assembly: GCA_051382335.1. Classification (GTDB taxonomy): domain Bacteria; phylum SAR324; class SAR324; order SAR324; family NAC60-12; genus JBBCAX01. The sequence continues at coordinate 43,559 of JBBCAX010000271.1, read as the reverse complement.
GAATACATCCCCAGCACCAGCTGTTGAGTTTGAAGAATAAGAGGTAGGCATAATAGCATGTCGCAATGATCGCAAAAACTGCGGCGTAGGTTACTAACCGCATGTTGTCCTGACCTTGAGTGAAAATACCTATCAATTGTCCCAACAGAACGGCATAAAACAAAGTCGCAACGTAGGCTATCGGAACCTTTCCCATAAAAGCGTAGGGCGAATGCAAAACTTGATCACATTTACTGCGTTGGCTCTGATTTTTTTGGTGATAATGTCTGACGGCCAAGGCTAAGGATCCCTGGAATCCAAAGAACACCGTAAAGCCTAACCCTATGATATAAACAAATGCTTGATTCATGATTCCCTGGATGAGCAAAATCTTTAAGGATGTCTGGTGCTCAAGAGTACGCACTAAAAATGGCATGCAATCACTGTACTTCTGTTTAATCCTTTATTCAAATTATTTCTATTTGCTATCGTTGATAAAAGATAACCGTCATTTCCTGCTGTCGTCTCTTTGCTTCGGAGACATAAATCCTCGATTGATTTGATCGAAGTAAAGTGTAAAATGATCTCTAATGAGACTTCACGCATAGAAGTTTTCTCTGCCCTGTTACTTGAAAAATATACAAATCTATAATTTATATTTTATAATCGCATCAATTGTCACTATTTTTGCTGTCCATGAAAGGAAATTTTTTAAAAATTTTGCCTCAAACATTCGACAAATCCAATAATCTTTGTTACGACAAATACATGAATTATTGCCAATACTTTGTGATAAGGGAATCATTGAGATGATAAGTCTTAAAAAAGTAAAAGATATCCGGTTTAGCAGTGTGCACAAAGTGACGCTGAAAAAAGAGCATTTATTCTATCAAGGTCACTCTTTAGATCTTTCTAAACATGGCATAAGCATTGCGGTCAACGGTAAATTGGATGAAGTCGGGGGGTATAAGGCGAGGTTTCATTTGCTTAGAGACAAGGGGCTTTCAATGCCAGAAACTTTAGTGGAGCAAGAAGGAGTCGTGAAATGGATCTTCTTCAAAGATGGAACAAGTACCATCGGGATCGAATTTGACAATGAGTTAAGTTTCCCAAACAACTTTGAAGATGAGATCCTGGAAAGTTCTTATTGTTATATTCATATCTCACATTCCTCAATTTTTAGCTGAGATCGCTTTTTATCAAAAGCGATCGACTAGTTAAAAACTCACTACCCACCAGTTATCGTTATGTTAAGGCGTCTCCTCCTTGGACGGTAGTATGGTTTTTGCGTTTTTATCTTTGAGTTTTAGAACACGAACGTGGCTCGTTTTTTTTATAAGCTCTTCATCTATCATAATGGCCTAAAAGGAAGAGATGGAACTTCAAAGTCAACATAAACAAAAATCTTTTCAATCACAAACCCCTACACGTTTTGATGCAATTCAAGGCACAATCCATGTGATTGATGTCCATTCGTTGCCGGGCATTTATAAACAACATAACTTATGGCATAACGAAATATTTAAACGACGTAACGAACTGATCAGTTGGGCGAATAGTTCGGGAGCAGGTAAGTTGTTCCATTCCATTATTAAGCAAAATTCCTTGAATGAACACCTCAGTGCTCAAGATTTATTAACACTCATGCCGACTAAAGCAAATGAAGAGCTGGTTAAGTCTCTAAAAAATAATCCTGGGAATCATCAAGCCCGTCTGCAGTTAGTGAACAACATCTGTAAAGCAGAGGCTGATTTTGGAATTGAGGCGTATCGTGATAATTTATTTCAGGCACTGCTTCCTTTGTCCGTGGGATATTGTAGCACCGATAGTTTTCAGACGATTGTGGCGGCTTATCAAACTTACCTTAATCACCTAAGGCGAGACTTGCAAAAGAAGAAGCATATGATGGAGCAGCAGGCGAAAATCGCCGACGGCGAAACGCAGCAAGAACATTTGAATTACTTAAAACACCTGGAAACAAACAACAAAGTTCTACAAATGCTCTTTGAGCTTTCGCGGAGTAAAGAGGTACGTCAATTTGAATCATCGCCCTTTTACCTCTACGACGTCTATTTAAGTGTAAATAAGGCGGCGTCTATTAGAAAACAATATAAAGATACTCAAACCCCACTCAGCAAGGAACCTCGAAAAATTGTCGCAAACCTTGAACAACTATTAAACATTTCAAGATTTTTCCCTGTCCTTTATGCACTGGCCATTGAGGATATCAAAAAATTACAACAAAAATATCCTGAACGCCTGTTGTCCTACATCATTTTGGGGAGAATTTATATGCAGGCAACGCATCTTGCGATCATGCGTCACCTCTCAGGAGAGGAACAATGCATCCCCTTGGTGAAACAATTTTTACATGCGTCTCTCGAAGCCTATGGAAAAGGAAAACGGTTTGTTGTCGGGGACAAGGGCTCAGAAAAACTCAGGAACATGTTATTGCGGGAATATACCAACACCGCCATGCAACTGTTTAAATACAGCTCAGCACTTCGTGTCCCTCCCAGTGTGATGTCTAAAATACTAACCATTTGTGAGGACAACATGGATCGTATGCAATCGGACAAGGATGAAGACGCATTGCTATTTCGTCAAGTACAGACTGCTCTAAGTTCAATCTAAAAAAACGCCTTCTTGGTGACCCCAAATTAACTCTATGGATGATGTTGTGATATCATGAAAATTCGCATATTAATGCACGATGATGCTGGTAAACCCTCATGCTTCAATCTCCGTAGATCCTGAAGATTACATACTATTCCTTACCCTGACCAACATCACTGTGGAGCAAAGTATTTTTCAAGCGTAGAACCTCAATAAGAAAATGTATAGAAATGCGTATTCCTTTTGACGAAAGAATTTCTCTACGCTAAATACCTCATAGGGGGCTACCGTGTCTTTCATTACAAAACTTGTAAAAAATTTCATTTCGAGAGTCTCCCGGCTTAGGAACCAAAGTGTTATGAAACCCATCGTTCAGATAAAAGATTCTATTGCGACAAAACTGTTAGCCCTAGTATTTTCCATCTACTTTGTGATTACCTTGACGCTAACCATTTTGCACATGGTTGTGGAGTATAGCAAGACCAAGGAAAATATTAGGGCGGAACTTCAGATGTTTCAAAAAACATTTGAGCCCACAATAGCAGACTTTATTTGGAGCATTAATGAGTCGCAGTTACAGTCAGCATTGGAAGGAATGATCAATATTCCGAGTCTCATCGGTATTGAAGTTCTGGATGACGAGGATCACCAAGTTGGGGTCATCGGAACTATCATTAGCAGTGGAGGCAACTATGTAACCTTTAATGCTGATAGAAAACCTGAGCCTCTTGGCGAAAAAACTATGTTTGCCGATATTTTTGGTTATAGCTTCCCTCTCAAGTATCGCTATCAAGGAGAGGATGTAGAAGTCGGAAAAGCGACGCTTTATTCAAGTTCAAAAGTAATTTTGGATCGTGTACAATCTGGCTTCATTCTGATCATCATCAATGCTGTGATAAAAACAGTAGCACTGTGGATTATTTTCCTGACCATTTCCAGACGCTTGCTTGCACGGCCACTGTCGATACTCGCTTGGAGCGCCAATCAGATTAATCTCGATAATCTTGAGGATATTGAAGTCAAGATCAAAACCAAAGGACGGAATGAACTGAAGATTGTTGAGGAAGCGTTTAATAACATGATCAAAAAACTGTCTATCTCCCGTAAGGAGTTAGCGGTTATTCAACAAAATTTGGAAGCTACGGTGAAAAGACGTACAGATGAGTTAGAGCAACAAAAAGTGCTGCTGCAAAAAACACTGCGAGCTCAGGAAGAGGTAAGTCAGCATTTGATTGATAAAACTTATGAATTGAATGACTCACAACAAGATTTGGAACAACAAAATACAGTTTTAATTACCAGTAATCGTAAATTGACGGAATTAGATCAAAACAAGGAACAATTACTGAAACGCCTCAGTACTATTTATGAAACGCATTTCACAACCTTACTCGATATCCTTGATGATCTGCTACATTCAGAAAAAGAAGACTGGAAAAAAGATGTGCGTAAGGCCGCACGAGAAGCACACAATATGGCAGAAACCATACGTCCTTTTTCTTCTTTATATCATTCGGAAAAAGCCATTAAAAACAAACGGGTTTTATTGGCAGAAACCGACAAAAAACAACAAATTGTCGCTAAAATGGCACTTGGAGGGACAGGGGTGCAACTGGATATTGTTTCCAGCTATGATGAAGGCTTGAAGTGCTTGGAAGAACACACTTACGATGTAATTTGTTCTGACGCGGAGTTGATTGAACTCACCTCGTATGCACTCAAACATCAACCTAAGGTTAAAACCGTTTTTATGACTTCTGACGATGCTTCCAGCTACCTCAAGGTTCTCAGAGAACACCCTCACATTTCAAACATTGTTTCCCGTAACGATGAAGACCGGACCTTTACCCTCAAAAACATCATCATTACGGTCAGCAAAATGATTAATGAAGATCTGTTTGGACTGGAAAAATATTTAAGTTGGGGTGTTGAAGTCCAATCACAACCTATTCTTGGTAGTGAAGAACGAAGGGAACTCAACCTTGATATGGTTGACTATTTTGAACAACTGGGCGTGCGCAGACCTATCTTGAGAAAATGCTCGATGGTTGCGGAGGAATTACTGATGAATGCCATCTATGATGCGCCTGTTGATTCGAGAGGACACGCACTCTACAACCATCTCCCGAGGACCGTTGCGATTGAGTTGAAAAAGGAAGAGCAGGGGATATTCCGCTATGCCTGCGATGGGGTATTACTTGCGGTGTCAGTTGAAGACCCTTTTGGTGCTTTTCACAGAACAACGATATTGGCTTATTTGGAAAGCTGTTACAAAGGCGAAGCCGGCTCATTAAATACCAATAAAGGCGGTGCAGGACGGGGACTCTTTCAAATTATTGAAACCGCGGAATTAGTCGTATTTAACGTTAAATCTTCCATACGGACAGAAGTGATCGCAATCTTCAACATTGATCCGGATAAACCTAAAAGTACCAAGAAAACCTCCTTTCACTACTTCTGCGGATAGATCTTCGTTCCGCAGCTCGCCTGGGTTATTCGGCTATGGGTGCCAATTGGAAAAGAGTGGAACGGATATGTTCCCAATTCAAAGGAAATTGAGTGTTGCTTTGGGATCACCGTTTAGTCTTCAACACCGCACAACCAAGATCCTGTGTTTTGACAGTGTTCCTGGTCCGAGCGGGATCGGAATAATTGTTGATGCGCCTCAATTGCTTTGGGCGACCGGATGAGGGATTGTTCTTTTGCACGTTCCAAACGAGCTAAATAAGTATCAACAACTTGTGCGAATTGTCCTTGCCTAAATCCCAACGAAGGAACTTTGGTATCTCTATTCTGAAGTTCCGTTTTGATCAAAAGGCGGATGTTTTTCTGAGTTTCCAAGATCTCCTGTAACTCTTCTGTATAACGGGAATGATTGATTTCCGCTTCCCGATCCTGCAACAGCAGTTTGACCGCATTTGTAGCTTTCAACATCACGGAATCAAGCAGGATGTTGTATTTGCGTTCGGCAATCCAATAATCCTTTCTTTGAGATGCGGATCGAGCTTCCAGTTGCATTTTCTGGCTGATTTTTTCTAAGACGTTAATTTTTTTCTGACTAGCCGCAACAGCGGTTTGCTGTGCTTTTAACTCTTTGTCATACGCCAGTTTTCCTGCTTCTTCTGCATATTCAGCATAAGGGAGCGCCCGTTGAAATTCCTCATAAGCCAAGACGGTCCCTATTTTTTGTGCTTGACTGAAGGCCAGCGTTTCAATTTGCTTTAAGGCATCCAGCGCTTCTCTTGTGTTCGGATATTTCTTCACAAAGAACACATATCCCGGGATGATGTTTTCTTTTAATACGGCACGGTAGATTGCGGCAATGCTTTCATAAACTTGTGGAGAACGGGGGTGTAAATTGATAAAGCCTTCATAATCATTAACGGTTCCTTTTTTCTGATAAAGTACAAAAATATAAGCAAGTGCCTGGTCTGCCAAAGGGGAGTCACGATATTTATTTCGGAACATCTCATAGCCTTCAATGGAATTTAGCTGGGTATAGAGTTCAAACTGTTTTTGAATCACAAGGTCTCTTTTGCGGGATTGAGGATATAAGCTTATAAACTGGTCGTAGCCTTCAATGGTATTTTTTTCCTGGTAAAGCTCATAGACCGCTTCAACGGCCTCTGCCACATGAACCGACAGAGGATTCTCAGTAACAAAGCGTTTATATCCCTCAATGGTATGTTCCCGCTCGTAGTACTGATAGAGTAAATGCTCTGCTTGTCTGGCTTGTGGGGTTCCCCGATGTTTACGGAGATACTCCATATATCCCTCTACTGAATGCTTGCCCGTATAAGGCTCAGCATTCGTATCCAAAAGTTCCAGGAGCGCTTCTGTCTCCATCTCTTGTGTCAGAACTTGTTCCAGCGCCTGCTCTGCTTCTTGTTCCAAACTACGGGCGGTTCCTGGTTTCAGGGTTTTTGCTTTTTCTTCAGCAATCAACTGTGCAATATGGCTTTTTACTTCAGAAATAAACGCGGAATCAGGATATTTTTTTAGAAAAAATTTATAGGCTTGAATCGAAGGCGACTCCTGAACTTTTTTCCAATAGAGCCCCTCCAGGAGTTTCTGTGCTTCTGGAGCAAAGGTTGATTGTGGGTATTTACTTAAAAAACTTTCTAATGCGGCAATTGTATTCAGGAGAAAACTAAGATGATAGGTCGCTTTTTCAAGGGCCTCATTCGCTTGCTTTATAAACTGTCCTTGCGGATATTTTCTAAGATAACTTTCATAATGCTCAATGAATCGCCTTACTTGATCCCGTTGAGCATTGGAATCGTTATAGTTGAGATCTTTCTGCAGAAGCCAGCCTCTTTTTTGATTCAGGGTTTCCACTTGAACCCAAGACTTTTCCTGTTGAAGAACAACCAAGGGCGAGCCAGGCTCAATTTTAGCAACGGATGCGGATTTACTTTGAGGTTCTTTCAATAAATTTTCAGCTTTTGACGCTTTGAGAACCGCAATGTTGTTTAAGTTTAAAGGCGTCTCAAAATCAATCTTCTCAATGGCACTTTGTGCCTCTTGTCGATATTTTCCTTGGGGAAAAGCCTCCAGGTAACTTTGGTAGGCTGGGACGGTCTTTTGTTGTTGTGCCTGATTAAAGAGGAGTTGCTCTTTGAACGCAATCACCAGGGGTTGATATTTTCCCTTTGGATAACGCTTCAGATAGGCTTCACAAGCGGAGAGAGATTTTTCCTTTTCGACGGGTTCATACCACCATTTTTCACGAAGGTCCTCAATTTCCTTACGATGTGTCCCTTGAGGGTAGGCCTTCTCATAGGAATCAAAGGCCTCGAGCTTATTCTGCTTTTGAACCTCTTTGAACAAGAGGTCATCCTTCAAAATCCTTGCCTGAACAGCAAAGTCTGAATCTCCATACTCGGCTAAAAACTGATCGTATGCCGCAATGGTATTGCTTCCTTTTGCTTTTTCAAAGGCGCTAGAAGCGCATCCAAAGAGTAGAAAAACTCCTAGCACCATAACACCTAGAGAAACAACTGAACTCCGCATTGTCCCCTATTCCTGATTCGTTCCTCCCCTCCTTGGAAAGGACCAAACGATTACTTTTGAGTAAATTGAATTAACGCTTTTAATTTATCTGCCGCTTTACCCCTATCCAGAGCATCCTGAGATTTTTCTACTCCTTCTTTGAGGCTACTGGCAATTCCCGCCACAACGAGAGCACCGGCTGAATTGAACACGGCAATATCCCGAGCCGTACCACGATTTTCACCGGACAAAATTTGCTGAATGATTTGTGAGCTTTCTTGAGGAGTCGTAATTTGAATTTCTTCCAAGGTTCCCCGTTTCAAACCGACTTCTTCCGGAGTAATGGTGTAACATCGAATCTCTCCGTTACGAAGTTCGGCAACGTAGGTCTCTGAGGTTGTTGTCAATTCACACAATCCATCAGCACCATGAACCACCATCACACGCTCACTCCCAAGGCGCTGCAAGCCTTGAGCCAGCTTAGACGTCCAGTCTACAGAAGAAACCCCAATAATCTGACTTTTTGCCCCCGCAGGGTTCGTCAGTGGCCCCAGAATGTTAAAAATTGTGGGAATTCCTAATTCTTTTCTGACAGGACCCGCAAATTTCATGGCGGGATGATGTTTAATCGCATAACAAAAACAAAGATTCAGCTCTTGTAAACAGGCTTCTATCGTTTCTACTCCAATCTCAATATTTACTCCTAAGGCCTCAATTACCTCAGCACTACCACTTTTTCGGGTGTTACTGCGATTCCCATGCTTGGCGACCACCGCACCGGCAGCGGCCGCAATGATGGCGGCACAAGTAGAAATATTGAACGTGCTGATTCCATTACCCCCCGTACTACACGTGTCAATCACTCCTTCAGGTGCTTGGATTTTTGTGGAACGTTCCCGCATTGCCAATGCCGCACCCGCAATTTCGTCAACCGTCACACCTTTGGCTTGCAGCAGGGCTAACAATGCACCTGCTTTAACTGGAGAAGCCTCCTCACTCATAATCCACAGAATAAGTCGGCGTGCTTCCTCAAAGCTCAAATCTTTCGCTTGAAGAAGCCGGGCGAATAACTCGTTCATGACACCTCGTTGAAAAGTTTAGGAAACGTCGAAAAAACAATCACAAAATAAGAGGGCTTCCCCCTCAGCATTGAGGGCCCAATGTCTTTGAAACAAAACACAGAGTCAAGTGTTATTGAGTGTTTTTTGCTTCCGGGGAAATGTGATTAGTCGTGATAAGATCAACTCACTTCAAAGGAATAAATTGATGGTTATCAGGCTTTACCGTTAAAACAGGACAAGGTGCATGCCTTACGACTTTTTCGGCAATACTTCCCAGAAGCATATGCGCCAGCCCTGTATGTCCATGAGTTCCAATAATAATCACGTCAATCTCTTGATCTTTCGCATAATGAATGATTTCTGTGACAGGATCTCCCTGAAGGACGACCAGATTCATCTTGACTTCAGAGCTTAAAAACTTGTCTGCGAATTCTTTAAGTTGTTCATGGCCCTGTTTTTCCAAACTGTTTTCAAGGTCATTAAACATGTCATTAGGAAAATAGGCTGGACCTAAAAAATCCATAAAACGGTTGTCCACAACAGTCAGCAAGGTAACCTCTGCCTGAAATTGTTTGCCAAATTCAAAAGCATACCGTAATGCGGATTTGGAAGGTTCAGAACAATCGGTTGGAAGCAGGATGTGTTTCATTTGGATCATAATTCATTCTCAATTATTCAATAGCAGAGCGTGCTAATTCTGTTGCAATATCATTTTCTTCTGAAAGGTCTGAACGTTCCTCCTCAGATCCTTCCCACAGAGGAGGTGGCGCTTGATTGACAAAATGAGGATAAGAGAGCTTTTGGGAAAGGAGTTCAAGCAACGTTTCATGGATTGGCCGAAAGACTTTCCCAAAATCCTGACCTTTTTTGGGATACTTCATGGCTCCTCTTAACTTCAGTATGAGCGAAACTCTCATTTCTTTACCTAGTCCACGGGCCGTGCTGTATCCTGCCGTTTCTTTGGTGATCTCAATCACATCCTCTAAATTTCTCAGATAGTGAATCCAATGGACCACCTGGGAAATCGGGATGTTTTGTTCCTTGGGGTCTTCTTCGTTCTTGGGACAGGAAATCAAGTTTTCCATTTCCAAAAGGGTGTCTTCCTCCTCCATGAATAATTCGGAAAGATCATTTGATTCCAAGATTTCGAGTATAATGTTTTTACTTCCCATAAAGACTCCCAGTACAGTATTTTCAGAACTTTAAAAGTTTATCGCCTCAAAAGCGAATAACATGAATCATCAAATCTATGAATAAAGCGTGGGGAGCGCTGACCCATACAAAGTATATAACTCATTTTTTTAAACTTCGTCTACCCCAAATTATGAAGAATCATTGATTTCAAAAAATTTGACAGAGAAAAGGAAGTGTTCCTTAAAACTCAGTGAAAAAAGGGAGGAGCGCTCGAAGACTCATCATTAGGGTGAGGTATCAAATTCGAAGGACTCCACCTGCTTAAAAAAGCAACCCCTGAGTGGAAAATTTTTTCCATCCAATGGTAATGTTCAATGGTCTCAATTTTAATGACCTCGTGTTCTTTTATTTTAGAAACTAAATAATCATCACTCGTCATGATTTCATCTACCAAGTGATACTCTTTTGCTTGAGTTGCCAGCCAGTATTCTCCTGTGGAGACTTCATCAATTCGAATATTTTTTCGATAGGTTTCGATGTGATTTTTAAATGCGGTATGAATGTCTGTTAAACTTTGCTGGAATTTGTCTTTGCCTTCCTGCGTTACTTCCGCAAAGGGGGTTACGGTCCGTTTGTATTCCCCCGCGGTAAAGAGGTAGTAATCAATATCATTTTTTTGCAGCACTTTGTGAAAATTAGGAATGCTGGCAACCACTCCAATCGACCCAAGGATCGCGAAAGGTGCCGCAATGATTTTGTCAGCAACCGCCGCCATCATATAACCACCACTTGCGGCAACAATGTCCACACAGACCGTTAAGGAGAGACCTGCTTGTTTTAAGCGTGCCAGTTGAGAACTTGCCAAGCCATATTGAGAAACGGCACCTCCTGGGCTCGTTAAACAGACAACAATTTCATCCGCAGGGTTGGCAACTTGCAGCAGAAAGGTAATTTCATCCCGTAAATGACTGACCGAGCTGGCCATTATATTTCCCACAAAGCTTAAAACAAAGACGCGACTGCATTGTTGATTCCAAACTTCAGTACTTTTCAACCCCGCCGCGAGTTGGTCCTTCACTTTGGAAACTTGTGCTTCTGCCTCCCCTTTTTCTTTCGCTTCTTCCTGCTTCTTCTCATTCTTGTGTGCTTTTTTGAGCAGTTTCTTTGCGCCTTTAGGCAGGGGTTGCTGCTTATGTAATTCTTTTTCCAAGTGTTCCAAATCCTTCTCGAACCGATTGTTCAACCGTGTGAATTCTAAAGAGGTTGATTTTTCGTGTTGGCTTTTTTTCTTGGAAAATACCAACCTGAGGAGCAGAATTAAGCCGCACAAGGCAAAAAGCGTAACGCCCACATAGTAAAAGGTAAAATAACTATCAATAAATTCTCTCATTTTTTTCAATGGCTAGGAGGGTTGAAAGGAATCATGAAACGATCATACTATCAGCGCCTGAACTAAAATCAGGTCTCTGATTTAAAGCTGCGACCGTAACGCTAAGATGTCTCTTTTTTAATCATTCGTACTCGTAATCTCAATCCTGATCGAACCTTTTAAGGCTTTTTGATCAGTCGTAAGATTCTGAAAACGGCTTGTCTCGCTTTGGACGGATCACCTAAAAATAGGGATAATCGATGAATTGTCTTTATTTTAGGAGGAGAACTTAATATGACAGTTACCCTAGGTCAAAGATGATTGGTAAACACAGTAGAGATAAGATGATTCAATTTCAAGTAGAAAATTATTCCAACCAGGCACGATCAGGAACGATCACAACGTCCAGAGGTCAAATCCACACTCCGATTTTTATGCCGGTCGGAACCTTGGGGACCGTAAAGGCCATGACTCCCGAGGATTTGGTTCAATTGGGGGCAGAAATCATTCTGGGCAACACCTACCATTTGCACCTAAGACCTGGAGATGAGCTGATACGCCAGCTAGGCGGGTTGCATCAATTCATGAATTGGAACGCACCCATTCTGACCGATAGTGGCGGATTTCAAGTCTTCTCTTTGGCCCGTCTAAAAAAAATGGAAGAAACAGGGGTGACGTTTCAAAGTCATATTGATGGACAAACCATTTGCCTCACTCCAGAAAAATCCATCGAAATTCAGCAAAACCTGGGGGCCGATATCATGATGTGTCTCGATGAGTGTTTGGAACTGCCAGCCTCTTTTGAAAAAATAGAGAGTTCTATTGAACGGACACACCGATGGGCAAAACGCTGCAAAGAGGCTCGAACCACAGGGCGGGGACTGTTTGGTATTGTGCAGGGAGGCTTGTCCCTTGAACTACGTCAAAGAAGTTTGGAGGGCTTATGCGAAATTGGGTTTGATGGATACGCCCTTGGCGGATTGAGTGTGGGCGAAGCTAAAGAAGAAATGTATGCGGTGGTTCATCAGGTCACACCTCTTCTGCCTGAAAATTCACCTCGTTACCTAATGGGGGTAGGAGCCCCCGAGGATATCCTCGAAGCGATTGAAGCGGGGGTGGATATGTTTGATTGCGTGATGCCTACACGAAATGCGCGCAATGGAAGTTTGTTTACTTCCCAGGGACAAATATCGATTAAACAGGCCCAGTATCGTGAAGATTCCGGCCCTTTAGACCCTGAATGCTGGTGTTACACGTGTCAAAATTATTCGAGAGCCTATTTGAGACACTTGTATTTATCCAAAGAAATCTTGTCTATGCGACTGAATACCTATCATAATTTGTATTTCTATCTTTCGTTCGTTCGTCAAGCTCGTCAAGCGATTCAACAACGAAGTTATGCGGAGTTTAAACATCATTTTTTAGAAAAATATTTTTCTCAGTCTTGAACTATTAACCTCAAAGAGGAGTTATGGCCGTTGAATCTAGTTTTGTTCAAACACTGACCATGGTTTTGAGTCAAGTTCCCGAAGATAGTGATTCCTTCTATCTCGCCCAGGATGTGATTACCCACCTAGGCCTTTTGATGAAGAGGATGAAGGAAACAGAACCTGAAAAAATGGAAGGATTACTCCGTGAACTGGATGGAACTCAACAACCTCTGTTTGTGGAAATAGGAAAGTTGGTGCGATTTTTCCACGATCAAATGAAGTCCATTCATTCTGATATTCCTGAACGTTTAGGTGAAATGGCCAATTATGATATGGAAGATGCCTCTCAGCGGCTTACGCATATTATCACCATGACTGAAAAAGCCGCGAATACCACAATGGATTTATCAGAACAGTTAATGAACGAACTCAGTCAAAGGACCGAAAATTATGAGGATGCTCTGACTGAAATCGAATATGCGCTTTCGAATGGAAAGAAGGCGGTTGCAATGCAAGCTTTGCAAAAAGTTCAAAGTATGATACAGAACCATAAAGCCGAGGACGAAAAGCACCAAAGTACCTTAACGGATATTTTAGTGGCACAAGATTATCAAGATTTAACCGGGCAGATCATCAACCGCATTGTTTCGCTGTTAAGTAGCCTTGAACGAGAGTTGTTCCAACTGATTGAAACGTTTGGTAAAAAATATGTCCGTCCAGAGCCACCAAAGTCTGAAGTAGTACTGCAAGGGCCTCTTCATGAAGCGGCGGAAGATCGTCAATCCCAAGATCAAGTGAATGATTTGCTGGCCTCTTTGGGATTTTAGAAATCAATACAATGGGGTTTTATGGCCTTATCGTCAGATATTCATTTTTTAGTAGTTGATGATTATCCGAAAATGCGGGCGATCATTCGGAATAGCCTTCGTAAATTAGGAGCGGAACATATATCAGAAGCCGAAAACGGAAAAACGGCGCTGGCTAAATTACGGTCAGAACCTGTCCATTTTGTGATTTCTGATTGGAATATGCCCGAAATGACAGGGTTAGAGTTGTTGAAAATTATCCGTAAAGAAATAAAACTGTCCCATCTTCCGGTACTATTGGTAACCGCGGAAGCCACGACTCCCAACATCGTGGAAGCGGTCAAGGCCAAAGTAAATGGTTATATTGTCAAACCTTTTACCGAAGCGGTTCTTGAAGAAAAAATTAATGAGATTTTGAAAAATACAAAATTCACTTAAAAAAATAACGGGTTCCCCATTTTATGAACACTTCAATTCCTTTCTAAACATGGATGTAACAAGTACGGAGTATGCTGAGGGTCGGATTTATGCCTTTGAATCGGAGGCTTCGATTGATGTCACGGTATTGAAAACCTTTCCCTATGAGGGATCGAAACAGAAAGTGAGCTATAAAACCAACGAGTTTTCAGCAGTTTGCCCTTTTTCGGGACTTCCTGATTTTGGAACGGTTTGGATCAAATATATCCCGAAAACTCAAATTGTAGAACTCAAGTCTTTGAAATATTACCTCCTCTCGTTTCGGAGTGTGGGTATTTTCCAGGAAGCCGTAACCTCACTGATTTTTAAAGATTTATGGGCCTTAATGAAGCCAGAGACCTTAGTCATTAAAACACGCTATAAAACACGAGGCGGTATTGATACCACGTGTCTTGTACGCTCAAAAGATCAAACGCTGAAGGAATAGTCCGCCGTCTCAAAAAGGCACATCTCTCTTCCAGCACTTGTTAAATTTCGAGCAATACCTTGTTATCCCGTTCCCATGCTTTGTGTGGGAATGCGGATCTTGGTCGTTTGGCGGTGATACCGGACGCAAAGCGTCCAAAGGTTCATTTCCAGGTCAAACGTACCTATGGGTAGGTTTGAGTAAGTTTAAAAGAACGGTTTCAGCCCCACTTTTTAACACAATTGAGTGTTTACTTGCCTTTTGAACACGATTTCCCTAATATTTGCATTACTTTTACCCTGGTAGATTCCTTTTGCCCTGTAGCCAGTTATATTTAGAACTCTAGCGAGATTATGAAATGAACCCCAAACAACAAATTCACTATGATGAATTAGCTTTTACTCCTTTTTCCGCGCCTAGAAGAAGGTATTCCACTGAAAACTTACGGCGTCTCATTAATAGAGCACAGAACCACCCGTTAGGAATTGAATTCTTCTGTAAGGGATATCTGGAATCTGTTGCCATCACCTTCGAAACTGATGTTTTTGAAGTAGAAGCCGCCAGAGCATTATTAAACACACCTAATTGAGGATCTATGGCTTTACCATCGTCTGTAATTGTGTGTGAATGTTGGGCAAGAGATGGATTACAATCGATCACCAAGGTTGTCCCAACTGATAAGAAAATTGAAATGATCAACCGCATTCAGGATGCGGGCGTAAAAAAATTGGAAGTTACTTCTTTTTCAAACCCAAAACTTCTCCCTCAATTCGGTGACGCCGTTGAGGTATTGAAGGGGATTGACAGACATTCGGATGTTTCTTATGTCATTTTAATGCCTAATTTCAAAGGCTTTGAGCGCTTTGAGGAATGTCAAAAAGAAGGCTATGGGGGCAATGAAATTATTTTGATGATCTCCGCGAGTGAACACCACAACATGCTGAATTTCCGGATGTCCCATACGGAGGCGATGCAGCAGCATGCGGTTATCATGAAACGAGCTCATGCCCTTGGTGTGAAAATTATCGGATGTCCTGGAACCGTTTATGGTTGCCCTGTCGCCGGGGATGTTCCCATAGAAGATGTTATCAAAATCACCAAGTTTTATCTTGATGAAGGGGCCCAAACCATTATGTTGGGAGATACCACAGGCATGGCCAACCCCATCCTGGTACGAAGACGGATTTCTGAATTGATGGATCGCTTTCCCCAGGCGGAATTCATTGCTCACTTTCATGATACGCGAGGGACAGGGATCATTAACTCCGTCAGCGCACTTGAATTGGGAATTCGCTATGTTGATACTTCAATTGGCGCGATAGGAGGACAACCCGCTACAGGCGCAGGAAAATATTCCCTTGGATTTACAGGCAATACGTGCTCGGAAGACTTGGTTGGTGTCTTGGAAGAAATGGGTGTTGAGACAGGTATTGATTTGATTAAATTTTTCATGACGGGCAAATACGCTGAAGAAGTCCTGGATCAACGCTTACGTTCCAATATCATCCATGCGGGGCCTGTGCTGCATGAACCTTCTGAACCGAATAAGGGACAGTGGTCATGACCCTTTAATTGAATCGGAAGAATGCACCTGGAGTTGAGACTGTATCTCATCCAGTCTCTTCCTCAGTGCATGAAATTCACGTTGCATCATGTTTTCAAGATGAATCAAACGCTCATGTAGTAGCGCCTCCGTATTGCGTTTCCGAATAGAAACAACGCGAAACAAGGTTAGAATGAGAAGAACCCCTGTTAATAAGATGAGGATGATTTGAGCGTAGTGTCCAAGAAGATCATGCATAAGCCTTTACAACTCCTGTCACGTTGTTGAATAATCGTCAGAAATCAAATCCTCTTCCTCAGAATAGTCATCCTCAGAAATCAAATCCTCTCCCTCAGAATAGTCATCCTCAGAAATCAAATCCTCTCCCTCAGAATAGTCATCCTCAGAAATCAAATCCTCTTCCTCAGAATAGTCATCCTCAATGATTACATTTTCCTCCTCAGAATCGTCATCTTTAACGATTACGTTCGCCTCTTTGGGGGAGTTATCATCAATCTTCAAATCTTTAGAACCTTTCACCTCTTCAGCGTTGTCTGTTCGTGTTATTTCTTCGGGCGTTGACAACGCTTCTGGACTTGAGTCATCATTGGCTGTTGAAGCGTCTTTAGAAGAGGGGTGGGTGTCTAAAAATGAGTGGAGGCGTTTCAGAAAATTCATGTGTGCGTTACGAATGGGATCGGGCAGGCTGTCTATCACCCGAATCAAACACTTAAAGAGTATGGGACGCACCTGTGTTGGCTGCTCGAAGCTCTCTAAGTGGAAGGTTTTTCCATCAACAACACGGGAATAATCTATATTTCTGGAAGAACCTGTATACACTTTGACAGGATTCAATCGATAAAGCTGAAAATAAGGAGTAGGGATGGTACTTTGATAAAAACACGCTCGTCCCAAAACCAGAAACTCGTCCATAGCTGTTCTTAAATAAATGCCTTCCTCGTCTAACTTTTCAAGGGGCTTGCCTTCATTATTTTTCAAAGTCACTTTGTGGGTTACTATTTTCAGGTATCCTAAGTCTTTATAGAAATCCATAACCGCTTTGAATACTTTAAGGAAATCTTGATGAAGAAAGAGTTTTAAACCGCCATGCTCAAAAAAGATTTTCTGCAAATTGGGCATTTGCACTTCATAAATACTACTCCTATATTCTTTCCCAAACCCATACCAACTAGGAATCACAGGTTCCAGGGCTTTATCCACATTTCCGGAGGTTCGTGGTACCATTTCCACCTTCACCTCTTTAGGACTCGTCTCTTTTGCCTGAAAAAGACCCAGTTTTTCTGTAAATTTTTTCAATGCGATGAGAAATCCCGCTCCTGATTTGCCTTTGCTTTTCGCCTGTTCTACCTGAACCTTAACGGTCGCTTCCAGGTATTTTTGTTCTGACTTCCTTTCACTTTCCAGATCTAGGGAACGTTCGTTGGCATTAGCAGGGACCTCTCCTTTTAGTTTTTGCTGTTGGTGGGCTTGAGCGACCTCCCGATGAATGGCTGCGGCAAGACTGGTTAATTGATTATAGGTCAAATTGTCGAGCAGTTTCTGTTCCGCTTCCCGTGTTCGAATCATGGACGCTTGTAGTGAAGGGGACGCCTCCGGTAAAAACGCTTCCTTTTGGACAAGCAGGGCATAATGGGATTTTTTTAACAATAATTCCTGATCGACATGCCGTTCTTCTGGCTCTAAGGACGATAAATATTGACTCATTCTTTGATAAATTTTCTGCTTGATTGGACTATATTGCAGAGCGCTGGCACCATCGGCCATGTTCTTGATATCCAAACGATAAAGTTCCGTATGTAACCAATACACTAAATATTTCTGTTTCCATTCTATGTATCGGAGTATGAAAGGATTCCCATAAAGCCAATAAATAAACTCTCGAAATCGCTCTACAATCAAGGAATAGCGATGCGTTTTAGAAAAAAGAGGTTTGTCATATTGAAGCGTTTTTACAATATTGCTACACAGGTTTGTTCGAGTCCAGGGCCTCATTTCCTGAAGTGCGCGCGGGAGCATGTTCTTAATTTTTTTTAAGGACTCCTCCACATTTTCTTTCAATTCGTGTTGAATTCGCTTTGACTCCTCCGCTTGCAGGTTTTCGAACAATTCAACTGTTGTTAAGATCACTTTGGTTACCTTGTAGGAGCCTATCGCTTTCGCGCTATAGATCCTGACAATCTTTTCTTTAACCGTGATATCCCCTGTAAACAAAATTTTTATTTTTTCCAGCATTTCCTTGGGGTTGCTGTAAAAAGAGTAGATTCTAGCCAGTTGCTTCAATTCTTGAGGAGAAAGTTGGTCCAGATAATCTTGCAGCATTTCACAAAGTATCAGTGCTTCCCGAATACTCACTTCGTCAAATTGAAATCCATCCGGTGCTGTAATCTCACAAGGCCTATCGGGGGTCTCTGCTGCTTCGGTACCTTCTTCATTTAATTCCTTCATGAGTTGAGCTTCAAGCTCTCTGAAATATTCAGCAGCCACATTCATGAATTTGGAGCGATTCACAGGGGAACTCGTCCGGGAGGTGGGCGTTGAAGGCGATTCTTGTGCTGCTTTGGGGTGGGTATGCTCTATGGTTTTGGGCGCTATTTTCCGGGTCATAAGCTCAAGAATGGATAAACAGGCTGAACCATTTCCAGTTCAGCCTCGGATTCAATGTATGCTTCTAAAAACTAATAAGCTATCGCAAAAATCACTTCTTGTGAGGAGGGTTCTCCGGTAACCAGGCATTTTCCTGGACGAGGCTCGTCTTCAAAAGGAAGGCAACGAATCGTGGCTTTAGTCTCTTCCTTTATTTTTGCCTCAACTTCCTTGGAACCATTCCAATGAGCCCGAATAAATCCACCGTGTGTCGTCAAGACTGCTTTAAATTCGTCATAACTGTTGACGGTTCTTGTATTTTCTTCTCGAAAGGTCAAGGCCCGCTGGTAAAGATTCGCCTGAATTTCGTCCAATAACCGAACAACGAGGTTGGCAATTTCACCAAGCGGTGCCAGCATTTTCTCCCGATTATCCCGACGAACAATCATGCCTGACTGCGCTTGTACGTCTCTGGGACCAACTTCTATACGCAAAGGAACGCCTTGTTGAACCCAATGGAAAAACTTGTCTGCAGGCCTTAAATAATCGCGATAATCAATTTTCACACGAAGGGGATCCAACGTTTTATGCAAATGCTGTGCGATAGATTCGGCAAACTCAAAAGTCTGTGTTTTTTCCTGGTCGCTATTAAAAACAGGCACAATCGCGACTGCAAGCGGCGCAATTTTGGGAGGAATAATCAAACCATCATCATCACTGTGTGTCATAATCAATCCACCAATCATCCGAGTCGAACATCCCCAACTCGTGGTATAGGCAAATTGGCGTTCATTATCACGTCCCAAAAACTGAATATCAAAGGCTTTTGAAAAATTCTGCCCTAAATTATGGGAGGTTCCATTCTGCAATGCTTTGGCATCTTGCATCAGCGCTTCTACGGTATAGGTAGATTCAGCTCCAGGAAACTTTTCGGATTCCGATTTCTTTCCTTTGATTACAGGAATAGCAAGATACTCTTCCTGAAACACCCGATAGATTTCAAGCATCTTCAACGTCTCCGCTTGTGCTTCGGCATGAGTCTCATGGGCCGTGTGCCCTTCTTGCCATAAAAATTCTGAAGTCCTCAAAAATAGTCGGGTTCGCATCTCCCAACGCACGACATTACACCATTGGTTGATTAAAACGGGGAGATCCCGATAACTATGAATCCATTGCGCATACATATGACCAATGACTGTTTCAGACGTCGGACGAATCACCAAAGGCTCCTCTAACTCCTTTCCGCCTCCATGCGTGACCACCGCACATTCAGGACTAAACCCTTCTACGTGCTCGGCCTCTTTTTCAAGAAAGTGTTGGGGAATTAAAAGAGGGAAGGAGGCGTTGACATGGCCTGTTTCCTTAAACATCCGGTCCAACTGTGCTTGTATGGATTCCCAAATCGCAAAACCTGTGGGACGAATCACCATGCATCCTTTTACAGGCGCATAATCTGCTAACTGTCCCGCATTGATTACATCCAGGTACCATTGAGAGTAATTCTTTTTTCGTGGAGTTATATTTTTTGCCATGTTGTAATGATCTCCTTTCGTGGGCAAGCCCTTGATCTCAACCGACTTGCAAAACTATGGTATTCAGGCTTTTTAGTTCAAGATAAAGCCGCTTCAAGCTACTCATTCTTCGTGTCAGATACAAGTTCTTTCAATCACAGAGCTTCTGGGAATGAAATTTCGTCTTGCGAAAATGAAACTATTGGAGTTATGATCCGCTCCGATAGAAAAAGTACCAGATCAAAAGTTTTTTAACGTTTGAATCAGTATTGATTTGTCAACAGACATAGGCGAAACTCCAGTAGTTTCATCTGGAGAACTGAATTCTCGTCTTCGTGGGGATGACACTTCATAGGAGTAAAAACTTATGGCTAGGTGCTTATGTCATTTAATTCACACACTGGAGGTGATTTTGTTTGGAATAAAAGAGGCACCCTCTGTCAAAGGAACAATTCCGACCTATATCGGACGCGGCATGAAAATAGAAGGGAAGCTTCGGTGCGGCGGACCTATTCGGATTGATGGGGAAGTGCGTGGAAATGTGGAATGCTCCAGTGAAATCACGATTGGTCCCACAGCTCACATTGTCGCAAATATCTATGCGCACAGCATCATCGTCAATGGCAAGGTTGAAGGCAATCTTTTTTCCACAGAGCACATGGAAGTTCTTGAAGAAGGGCATATTATCGGGAATGTAACCAACCCTCCTGGGCTCTTGATTGTTCATGAAGGCGCTGTGATTGAAGGGCAATGCTTTACCGAACCTCTAAAGAGAAAAACCGAAACTCTCGAGCCTCCCGTGCTGAAGAAACTTATTGAATCTTCTGCTGGTTCCCAAACGTCCCCAAACGATAAGTCTCAGGCCTTGAAACAGAATATTAAAGAAATTCGTAAATCGAGTTATTGAGGTAACAGAAAACATAAATAGATATTTCTATCGGGAGCGCAGGCGTTTCGCCTGCTTTTGCTGGCAAGATGCACGCTCTCCTAGGAAAAAGATCTGGAGAAGTCTCTCTACTTTTTCTTATTTTTTGAAGCAACTCTTCAAATACCTTATGGCTGTTTTTATGCGTCCTGTTCTCATTATTCTGACGGTGCTCATCACCTGCTTCTCATGGCAGCTTCGTCCGCTGTCAACCTTGGCGGCACCTTCTGTCCCAACGATAGCTGTTCCCTCGGAATCAGCGACCAGTCCTGCCGTACCAGTTCCTTTTAAGAAACAACTCCGCACCTTTATCGTTCCGGATGGTCTCCCCTATACTTTTGTGAACAAGCAGGGAAAGCCCGATGGTTTCAGCGTGGATCTGCTCCAGGCTGTCACTCAAGTGATGGATTTTGATCTCGAGATGCTCCCCAGTCCTTGGGATCAAGCACGCAAGGCCCTGGAAAATGGTGATATCGACCTGCTACCCTTGGTGGCATATTCCAAGGAACGCGCTGAAGTGTTCGATTTCAGCGTGCCCCACACCATCACCTACGACGCCATCTTCACACGAAAAGGGGGGCAGGCGTTGGACTCCATCGAGGACTTACGCGGCAAGTCCATCATCGTGATGCGGAACGATGCGGCTCATGATTTTCTCTGTGACAAAGGAATGTGTGAACATCTTCTCCTGGCAAGAACCTTACCGGATGCCTTGAGATTGTTAGCGGAGGGGAAGGCGGACGGGGCTCTGATGCCCAAATTGGTGGGACTGCTGATTGCCAAAAATCTGAACCTGATGAATCTGGTGGCATCGGATACGATCGTTGAGGCGTATAACCGGACGTTCAGTTTTGCCGTCAAAAAAGGAAATTTTGTCTTGCTGGAACGCCTCAACCAAGGCTTGAACCTCATCAAGGCGACCGGTAAGTACGACGAAATCTATGCGCGTTGGTTTGGAGTCTTGGAGCCAAGCAGGATTTCACTGTCAATCATACTCCGCTATGTCGCCCTCGCCCTTCTCAGCATTGGTGTGTTGGTGGGCATCCTGGTTCTTTGGAACTTGTCGTTAAGGAAACGGGTGGCTTTACGCACACACAGCCTGGAAATGGAAATTGTCGAACGTCGCAAAGCGGAACAGGCTCTGAGACAAAGCGAGGGCAGATATCGCCAAATCGTGGAGACCGCTAAAGAGGGGATCTGGGTAATTGGACCAGACACCCTGACCACTTTTGTTAATGAAAAAATGGCTGAAATGCTGGGTTATCCGAGCAATGAGATGATCGGGAAACCTGTGACGGACTTCATGTTTGAAGAGGATGTGCCGAATCATCATGAGAGAATGAAAGCACGCCTCCAGGGAATCTCGGAAAGCTATGAACGCCGATTTCGTCGCAAAGACGGTCAGACGGTTTGGACTACGGCTTCAGCTTCCCCGATGTTCGATGAGGCTCATCATTTCCTGGGAGCCTTTTCCATGCTCACCGATCTCACCGAACACAGACGGGTCGAAGAGGCCTTGTTTGAGAGTAAAACCCAGTTAGCGGCCGAAAAAAGATTCAGAACCATCTTTGATTCACATAGTGCGATCATGCTCCTCATTGATTCGGAAAGCAGAACCATTATAGATGCTAATGGTTCTGCTGCAAAATTTTATGGCTACTCAATTAACGAGTTACGAAATATGCCGCTTCAGAAGATAAACAGGCCGTCTCCTGACGACTTTAATACCAAAATGCAGAGTCTCCTCAATAACGAAGTGACCCATTTAATTATGTCGCACCAACTGGCAAACGGAGAAATTAAAACAGTCGAAGTGCTTTCGTCCCCCATCTTGCTCAATGAAAAAATACACCTGTTTTCAGTGATTCATGACGTTACCGAACGAATTCAAGCAGAAATGGTGTTGAAAAAATATCAGGATAATCTGGAATTACTCGTAGCCTCTCGAACAGCAGAGATCCTGCGGCAGAAAGAAATCGCGGAAAAGGCACTGCGGGTTAAAAAAGAATTCCTGACCAACATGAGCCACGAAATCCGCACTCCCTTGAACGCGATTGTGGGGTTTAGTCAGATTCTCTCAAAACAGGCTCAGGTATTACCGGTTCCCCACGATTTCAAACAACACCTCCTCACTATTCAAAACAGCGGGAACAATTTATCCGAGTTGATTACCAATATTCTGGATTTGTCCAAAATCGATGCAGGTAAAATTGAGGTTACTTTGGAAACGATTAATCTCAAGCAACTGATCCAGGGGATTTACAATATCCATAAAGGCGAGGCTAATAAACATCAGATTCAGTTCAATTATGACTTTTCCTCCAGTTTACCGGAATTTGTGACGACAGACCGGAACAAACTGAATCAAATTCTGATGAACTTGCTCAGCAACGCCATCAAATTTACAGCATCGGTACACCATTCTGAAGGAAAAAATGTGCGCATTCAAGCCGATGTGGAAAAAACCCAAGAAGGTTCCTGGCTTCTACTGAAAGTGAAAGACGAAGGCATTGGGATTTCTAAAAAAGATCAGCAAGTCATTTTTGACGCTTTTGTCCAAGTCGATGGAAGCCTCTCTCGTAAGTTTGAAGGCGCCGGGCTGGGACTCTCCCTTACCAAACAAATGACGGAACTCCTGGGAGGAACGATTCGGGTAGAAAGTGTTACTATGTCTGAATTAGAAAAGGCTGTGGACTCAGAGAGGTTCACCCCGGAAGGCAGTATCCGATCCGCAGGATCAACCTTTACGGTTCGGATTCCTTTGATCGAAGCAGACGCCAAAGAAACACGATATGAGGACGTTAAGTGGGATGAATTTCGTTTTTCCAAAGACAATCGCATCCTGGCTGTTGAAGACAATGTCCTCAATCAAAAAATGATCCAAGTATTGTTTCAGGAACTGGGGTTGGAAATTGAGCTTGCCGAGAGTGGACCGGAAGGAATCAAAAAGACGTTAAGTGCCATAGAGCAAAACACTTCTTTTGATTTGATTCTGATGGATCTTCACCTGCCTGAAATGGATGGCCTTGAGACTAGTCGACACATTCGATTATTTCCCGAATGCGCTAATATTCCGATTGTCCTCCTGTCTGCCGACGCGTTTGCCTTGCACCAAAAAGCAGCTCAGTCTGTGGGAATACTGGACTACTTGCTCAAGCCTCTGCAAGCGCACAAACTTTTGCAGGTCTTGGCCAAATATCTAAAACAAGAACCCTTAGCAGAATCAGAAAGCGAAGCTCAGGAAAAAACTCGCTTCCAAGAACCTATGCCCGATGAGGTGAAAGCCCGGTTGCTGGAAGAATTCAAGACACTTTCTAAAATCAAGCCTTTCTACACCAGACGCATTGAGCTTCAACTTCAACAAATGATGGCGCTTTGTGAAGATACGAAGAGCCTGTATCATGGGTCCTATGATTCGCCTTATCTGGAACTCCTTAAAAATATTCAAGCGGCGTCCAATTCCAGAAATACGGAGCTCATCCCAAACCTCATTGCTGACGCAATAGCCAGAATAGAGAGTGACAAATGAATATTCTCATTGTTGATGATGATAAAAATATCCTGAATCAAGTCGTTTTTCTGCTGAACTCCTGGGGCTACGAGGCGGAATCACTGATAGACTCTCGATACCTCATGGAGATGCTGGAAAACTTTCATCCCGAGCTTATTCTGCTGGATATCAATATGCCGGATCCGAATGGTTTGAGTTTGCTCAAACAAATAAAAAAACATCCTGTCCATCACACGATTTCAGTGATCATGCTAACCGCCGACGACCAGCCTGACATGCTGGAGACTTGTCTTAAGTTGGGAGCCTCAGATTATATCAACAAACCCCTTCATGAAGTCATTCTTCATGCCAGAATACAGGCGTTTTTGACACACCTTCAACAGGAATCGCAATTACGCCAATCCCAGAGAATGAAAGCGATGAGAACCCTCTCAGGAGGACTCGCTCATGATTTTAATAATATTTTGTTTGCTGTTCTGGGAAATACTGAGTTACTAAAAAAACACATCAAGGATGATTTACAAGGACAGAAATATCTGAAAAATATTCATCAATCGACCGAACGCGCAATAAAGGTTGTAAAGCAATTACAGACATTTTTTAGTACCCAGGAACATCTGCTCATTCCAACACAAATTCAGCCAATACTCAAGGATGTGTTGAGCTTTCTCCGGATTACCTTACCTGCCAATATTGAAATACAGGAACATATTGAACAGACGTCTCCCCACATTCTGGCGGATGGTACGCAACTTTATCAAGCGCTTATCAATATTTGCCTCAACGCAAAGGACGCTATGGAAGACAACGGCGGAACGTTGACACTCACCATGTCCCCCTTCTATTGTGAAACCGCTCCTGTGTCTCTCCCTGAACTAAAACAGGGATATTACCTGCATTTAAGCATCAGGGACACTGGAAGAGGCATGAATCATGAGGTTAAAGAACGAATCTTTGATCCCTTCTTTACCACGAAAGGCATGGGCGGAATCGACATGGGACATCCTTCCAAGGAAGGAACCGGGTTGGGGCTTTATGTGGTGCATAACATTATGCAGCAACATCAAGGGGCGATTGAGGTCCAAAGTGAGCCAGGAAGGGGAAGCGCGTTTCATCTCTACTTTCCTGCGCTGGAAGAAGTCGTCAAACCCGTTGAAGAAAAACCATCCGAACGCCCAATTGCCGTGGTGGGATCTTCTCAAAAGAAATTTCGTATTCTCGTTGCGGAAGATGAACCCCTGTTAGCCAGCTTCTACATACAGGTTTTGAAGCAAGAAGGACATCAGACAACGTTATGTGACAATGGGCAACAAGCTTTGGAAACCTTTCGTAAGAACCCCAACCAATTTGACCTGATTCTCACAGACCAGGAAATGCCGAAACTGAAAGGAACCCAGTTAAGTCAGGAGTTATTGAAAATCCGTCCTGATCTTCCTATCATTCTGGCGACAGGGTACAGCCTTCAGGATTATGAAAAAATCTGCGCCGATTTGGGGATCCGAAAATTTTTGCTAAAGCCCATGGAAATCAAAGAGCTTCTTCAAACCATTCAGGGATTGTAAGCCGGAACCCGCAGAATTTTTGAAATCCAAGAAATATCTTTCACGGACAACCTCGTCCCAATGATTCAATCAAGATTTGATTTACGTACGTCTGTAATACGCTTATGAGAGACATAAACTTTGATTCAAGGAGGACTATGACATCAATAACAGCTACAGAAGCAAGAAAAGAGATCTATAAGCTTCTCAAAGCCCAGAAGCGAATAGAGATGATTCATTTGTCATGAAGATGGAGTTTGCCGTCTGCCTGTTGAAAGGTTTTCAGTTCCGGCCTCTCCAGACTCATGATACTCCGCATCCTCGTTGACTTGCCACACATCATAAACTCTTTTTCCTGCTTCAATATTGGACACCGTTAACATGGCCGTCATCATGGCATGATCCTGGTTATTATACTTATGCATTCCGTTACGTCCAATGACATGCAGCGTTGGAAACTGTTTTTCAAGAGCTTGACGGATCGTGCTGACATGATCCGCATAAGATTCATCGTAAACAGGGTAAGCTTTCTTTTGGCGGACAACACAACCATCCATAATGTCTTCAACTTTGGCGAGGCCTATTTTTTCTAACTCCTCTTTGGCTTTTTCAATCAGAGCCTGATCCTTGGATTCCCATAAATTGTCACCTTCAAAACAAAAATACTCTAACCCGTAGCAGCACAGCGCAGGATCAGGAACCATTTCAGGGGACCAGGATTTAAAATTTTGAATTCTGCCGACTTGAACCCCAGGATCATGGATGTAGATCCAATTATCAGAAAAGAGCTGAGTATCTTTCAAAATCAACATGACTGTCAAAAAATCACGGTATTTTAAGGCTCTTGCCGCCTTTAAGACTTCATCCGCTAATTGCGGTTTTAACGAAAGGATCAGTTCCCTTAACGGTGCGGATGAAATGACGTGACGGGCTTGAACGGATTCCCTTCCTTTTTCCCGAGTTTCAAAAGCAATCGTCCATAATTGTGTTTGTTCATCAAAAGCACCCCCTGTTACAGGACTCCCCATTTGAACAACTCCCCCCAGCCCTTCAATTTTTTGGGCACAGGTTTCCCACATCATGCCTGGACCTTTGCGAGGATATCGAAAGGCGTCGATCAAGGTCTTGATGACTTTACTTCGATCTTTGGGTTTACGTTTGGGCAACAGCGCGTTAAAAACGGCGGACGCAAGGGAAAGTCCTTTGATTCGTTGTGCGGCCCAATCAGCGGAAATATCTTTGCAACTCATGCCCCATACTTTTTCGGTATAGGTTTTGAAGAAAATATTAAATAACCGTTTCCCGAATTGATTACTAACCCAGTCCTCAAAGTTTTTAGGCTTGGTTACAGGAAATAATTGGGCCTTTAAGTAAGAAAGGATACACAAGATTGCTTCAACAATGCCCAAATTCAACAAAGCTTCAACCGCTTTAAGCGGATAGGAGAAGTATTTACCACGATAAAAGATTCTTGAAGAGCGAGGACGTTCCAGCATGTCATGAGGCAGAATTTCGGTCCAAAAATCCTCAACTTCCCGGGATTTTGAAAAAAAGCGATGTCCGCCAATATCGAAATGAAAGCCTTTATAATTCGCAGTTTTAGAAATCCCGCCAACGTATTCAGGATCCGCTTCAAAAACGATCACAGGAATACCGTGTTTGGAAAGTAGGTACGCGGCGGTCAAACCTGCAGGTCCGGCACCAATAATAGCAACTTCAATAGTTTTCATAGAAAATGTGGGGACAAACGTTAGACCTTTTCTCTTTGTGAAAGGGCATCAATGATCTGAGTCAAGATATCTTCCAAATTGTAACGGAATTGCCACTCAGAGTAATGGGATTTAAATTTTTGGACATCACTGATCCACCAGATATGGTCGCCTATACGATTATTTTCCTCGTAAGACCATTTGAGTTTCTGTCCTGTCAACTGCTCACACTGGAGGATCGCCTCCAACATTGAACAGTTCGAATGACGGCTTCCTCCAATATTGTAAACTTCGCCGGCTCGAGGATTTTGATAAAAATGCCAGAGAGCATGGACTAAATCATAACTGTGGATATTGTCACGGACTTGTTTGCCTTGGTAACCCAATACCGTATAAGGCGTTCCGGTGAGAACACATTTAACCAAATACGCCAAAAACCCATGTAATTGGGTTCCCGAATGATTCGGACCTGTAAGACACCCTCCGCGAAAAATTCCGGTTTTCATTCCAAAATAACGCCCATATTCTTGGGTCACTAAATCGGCCGCGGCTTTGGAGGCTCCAAATAAACTGTGTTTCGTGTGATCAATACTCATCGATTCATCAATACCCCGTTCGTAATACTGATGATCTTCACGGATTTCCCAACGGGTTTCGTGCTCCACAAGAGGCAAATAATTGGGGGTGTCGCCATAAACCTTATTGGTTGAAGTGTAAATAAAAACGGCCTCAGGGCAATATTTTCGGGTCATTTCAAGCAAAACCAGGGTTCCATTCGCATTGACCGTGAAATCCATAAAAGGATCTTTGGCGGCCCAATCATGAGAAGGCTGGGCTGCTGTATGAATAATGACCTTAATGTCGGTGTTATATTCACTGAACAGAGCCTCCATCGCAGGAATATCGCGAATGTCTGCTCCTACATGCTGATAGCCTTGTACCTCACGTTCCAGTCGTTTTCGATTCCATTCGGTTGAGGCTTCAGAACCAAAAAAGACTTCGCGGAAATTGTTATCAACCCCCACAACAGAGAGACCTTTTTCGGCAAAAAAACGAACCGCTTCAGAGCCAATTAAACCCGCGGCACCAGTGACAATCGCAAGAGACATGTTAATTTCTTTTTTTGATAAGGTTCAGAGTTGATCTTTTGAATGATTTTAGAGAAAGTAGTGATATTACGTCATCATCATTCATTATTTCAAAAAAGAGGAGAGCATCCATTATAGTCAATGGAATGTGATCTTTTTACTATAAGCGGTTATGAAAAACAAACCCAATGACATTGCTGAATACAAGTTCATCCTGATGTGGAAAAACGTTCTTGACTCTTATGCCCAGGCCAATCAGTCCTTTGTCAGATACTTGAGTCAGGAGTCTTCACAAACAATACCTCAGAATATTGAATTACTCAGTTCTTCTTTCCAAAGTTTCCACGCCTGTCTGGCGCACTTTAATCCAGTTTATTGTAATCTGCAATGGCAAACTCGCTCTGCCTTTAGTTTTTTCCTGAAAAAAACCCTTCAATGGAGTGACGATCAAGCCCCCAATCAGTGGGTCCTCAATCTCTACTGGATACAGCGTCTGAACATATTTTGGGAATATCAACAATCTCTAAAGAAGCTTAAGCATTGGATTGTGGCTCTATGGATTGAACAAGAACCCCGCCTCGAAAATTCATTGCGAGCGAGATTGGTCCTTGAATGTTTGAAGTTTTCCCGCTTTGAACGGATGTTGACGTTTCCTTTCTTAAGGATTAAACGCTATTTAAAATCGCACAAAAAATGGTTGATTTCAGGAATTGTGGTCAGCGGACTCAGCTTATTGCTATGGATACACTATTATTTCTATTCCCCTTACCTTGTTCCTTCCGCATTCGTTTTTTCAGCGTCCAACAAGGCCGTTACTTACGAAAGTTATCATGATTTTAAGCAAATACCCTCAGAATTTAAGGGTATTGCCGATGGAGAATATCATACGGTCACTTTTCCGCTGACAACCATAAGTACCCTCCGTCAAATAGGATTCCAGTTTGACCTGCGGTGGGATTCTCAATTGGAAATTGAGTGGATCCGCTTTTTGGGAGAGAGGCAACAAATATTAAAAGAAATGTCCTTCCGAACTTCGGAAAAACAGGAATGGCATAAGGAATATTTGTTGTTTGCTGGAAGTTATCAAATTCAAAATCAGGGCTTGGAAGAGTTAAAGCGTCTGGAATGGGCGGAACCTCAAATCGCGCTATTGGAATCCCTGAAAGACAAGATCGTTGATAAACATGAACTGCGTCTGTTGTTGGAAAAGTTATCCGGAACGTGGACAGAGCCCGAACTTAAAGTAATACGTACCGTATTTCGAATGCCTCAATACCGTCAACAAGGGCGCTTCAACCACCAACATTTGACCTCTACACCTTTGAATATCAACGGGGTACAATCCGTTCAAATCCGCCTAAAAATTGGGGCGGAATTTAAAATATCATGGTGACTCTGATTTTAAAACACCTGGAAGAAAAAACTCATTTTCTAAAGGGAATAAAGCCTGCTGCTGAGGATGGTAAATCCAGGCTTTCAGGAGGGTCTGAGGTTCGGAAAGAAGCGCCTCCGGTACATTAAGCTGCCATTGAGTGCGATTGAAATTCGCAGAAAAGAATGGAGACCACCATGTTTCTTGGGGAACCGCTCGTGCAACCTTATAGAGCTGGGGTAGCTTAGACCGTGTTTGAATCGTAATAACAGGGAGGAAATCCTGAGACTGAACCCATCCGTTAAGGAGCAATTCTCCGGGGACTTCTTTCGACCTCCCCGACTGGCTCAGCTCAATGGCTCCTGGGATCAGGACTTCTGACTTAAAACTCACATGGTTTAGAAGTCTTCTCGGTGTAATCAGTTCCAATGTGGTGATTCTGGAAGGAATAATCCCAGGCCAAGGATAGAGGGTTTGAGGACATTGCGTTTCTGGAATGAGGTTGATGAACTGAAGACAAGTATTGCCATATTGACGTTGGTCCCGATCCTGATAAATTTTGGAAAATACAGCGGGTAGATTGGCAATAAACAGTAAAAACAAAATACCACTTCCTAATATATATTCTGTTTTGAAAATCTTGCTGTAAATTTCTGAGAGATTCAAAGGAACGTTCGACGCAGGATCTATTTTCAGCACTTGTTTCACAAGGACAAGGCTCTTGACGACTACAGAAGAGGGAAGTTGAGGCAACCCTTGTCTGGAGATAATCCAGCCGATATGAAGCACTGCCAGCCATAAATAGAGGGCAATTGAGGTGTACCGGGATGAAAGAGCCTGTGACTCTCCAAAGTCCGCACGACCCAAAGCGGTAATGGTTGCAAAACCCAGACTAAACAACCCCATGGAAAGCCAGGGCAGAAGTCTGGATACCAAGTGCGAAGGTCCTGTTTTGGGCAGAGACCCATATCCTGTTTTCAAAAAATATCCAAAAAGCGCACAGCCCATACCACCAATCCACATACATAAAAGGGGAACACTTCCGAATAGGGATCCCAGCAAGGCAAAGATGTACTTGAACGCAAGTGTGGGATTGTAAAGAATGACCGTTAAATCGGGATGTCCTCCAGGCTTATGGTAATTCCAAAAGTAACTCGTCCAAACCGCTATGGTTAGCAGCACCCAAAGGCTTAAGTGCTTATTTCGGTTTTCTTGCTTTTGAGACAAAAGGTAGATGGAAGGAACCAAAGCGAACCACGTCAACAAACCATGAGCAGAGGAGAAGCTGGCGATCGTACAAAACACAGCGCCCCCCCATAAACGTAGCGTGCTTAACGTTTGCTGACGATGAATCAAATAAACCGCAAGCATAAAGCAAACGTTGATTAAAAACCAGGTCAGTTGAAAACCCCAAAACCAATTTTCATACTGATTGATGGAAAAGATCAACATCCCGCTCAAACTCAAGGAAAACCATTCCTGGTCCAGCGAACTGTTTCGAGTGGCGATCAATACAGTCAACAGAAAGATGATGACGGCAAGACTGATATGAATCCCGATCAGGACAGGCGTGTTCCAAAGATTCAACTTGGCGAGCATGAGAAAAATTATTCGCGGAAAAAAAATACGATGCTCATTGTGCTGGCTAAACAATTCTTGAAAGGACAGCGTTTTTTGCTCCAAACGCTCAAAAACAGGAAGTAACTCCCACTCATCATTCAAGGGAACATTGATCTTGAAATGTTGTGCCACGAAAAGGAGCAATGTGAACGGAATCAATACGCCTATTGCTAACAAAATACGCTTTATAATAATGAGCACCTTCATTTAGAGACGAGGTTTTTGAGGAGGAAGGGAATTCCCCTTTTTGTAATCACCAGCGGAAAGCCATTTTTCAACCAGGCAATACAACACAATAAAAAGGTATCGACTTCCCATTTCTTTGAGCTTTAACTTGGATACGCCGGCTGAACGATTAACCCATGTATTGGGCAATACCGCATAAGAATACCCACGTGTGATTACCTTCAAGGGTAACTCCACGGTTAAGTTAAAATGAGAACTCAAAAAAGGGCGTAAGCCGCGAATTGTTGACATACGATACAGCTTGAAGGCATTGGTTACATCATTGTACCTGATGCCAAAGAGCAGTTTAATGAACCAATTCGCCAAACGATTGAGGAATAATTTAAATTTCGGATAATCTACGGTGTTCCCTCCTTTAATGAACCGTGAGCCAAAAACAGCATCGTAGCCTTCCTGCATCTTATGATAAAAGTTGATGAGATCTTGAGGAGCGTCTGACGCATCAGACATCATCACCGCAATACAGTCTCCAGACGCATGATCCAAACCAAAACGAACCGCAAATCCGTACCCTCCAGGAAATTCGTTGTTCTTGTAACTTAACGAGGGAATGGACGTTTGCAGTTGTTGCAGGATTTCTTCCGTCCGATCGTTAGAGTGATCATTGATGACAACCAGTTCGTGCTCAATTTTCGCGCAGCAAAGTGCTTGGGACAGGGAACGAAGAGTCGGCTCAATAACTTCTTCCTCATTGTGTGCGGGAATCACTACACTCAGCTTCATCTAAAACTCCAAATAATTGCTCATTCTATCTCCTAAAATACATTCTATAAGATCAAAAGCGTCGGAATATTATTAGGATTGCAACATATTTACAAGTGAAAAGGATGAATGAAATCATTTCGATTCTTGAGACCTTGACCTGAATATCTGCTGAAATTCTTGAGAATTTACAGCAGATATTCATTTGTTAGCTGATTTTAATTTTGGAGAAGCAATATGTAGTGCCACTATTTCTATTTCTTCGGCTTCTGGATGAAAATTATAGCCTATACGAAACCGTTTTTCTTGATCGTAATAAACTCTATACGTTTCTTGAATATAGTCACCAAGTGTTGGCTTACGCTCAAGACGTTTAATCGTTAGCAATATTGTCTTGGCTAACTCCGCATCTTGTTCCATCAATTGCACAATAATTCTAGTAACGGTATCAATCCATTTTGCCAAGCGTCTTCTCCTTTTTAGATAAGACTTCTGCTAGCATGGCTTCGACTTGTTCTGTCGTATACCATTTGTGAGGTTTCGCTAACGCTTCATCCATTTCTTTTACTAAGAGTTGTTTCTCAAGTTCATTGATCAGTCGATTTTTCTCATCAAGCTCTTCTTTGGGTATTAGAGCCATGGTTCTTTCTGGATGAGTAATTTCCACCTCTTCACCCTCACGAATAATCTGGAACCACTGCTTTCTCACTTCAGTTGCATTCATAACTCGCATAGAGACCTCTTTGTTTAAAGATTAAATGTAGTTACTGGACTTTGAACATTTCGCTGTGTCCTCTCGAACGATAGTAAGCTCTCTTACGTGATATCAATGACTTAATTTTTCTCCCTCTGGTCGAAATGACCCAGGGCGAAGTCCATGATTTCCACCTGTGCAGGTACCTTTTTTTGGCGACTGGCCTAAGACGGGACAGCCATCATTTCAGTAGGTTGGGTAGAGCGGTAGCGAAACCCAACATCCAGGCAGTAATGTCCGTTTTTCGTTGGGTTTCGCTACGCTCTACCCAACCTACGTTTTTGTCCCACTTTAGACCGGTAGCCCTTTTTTTAACCACGAAAAACACGAAAAACACGAAATAAAACCTGCAAAATAGGGTTTCACGGAGGAATTCATTTATTAAAAAATCATTTATTTCGTGTTTTTCGTGGTTAATTTTCAAACCACCTGCACAGCTCGCATGATTTCAGTGGTTTACGAGAAAATGTTCGGGGTTGGTCACATTTTCGGCCACAAATTGTAGGGGCGAACCTGTGTGTTCGCCCTGATCCCGGGCAGACTGCCCCTACGGAACAAAATCCAAACCAGGTGGTAAATCAAAGACCGTTTTTTAACACATGGCCGAACTTACGACCAACCCCAAACGTTCAAAGCCCAGTATCCAATAACGTACTTTATGAATGTACACTAAGCAAGGTGTTTTTATTTGGAATCAGTGTCAAATGTTGCTTTGACAAAGACTCTTATGCATTATTCTGCACTTCATAGGTTGATTGAACGTAACCAAATTCGTAGCTTTTAGTCTTGACGTGTTTTTGTTCAAAATGATCCCTTTTGTCCAAATTTGACAATTCTCTGACAATCCTTGGCGCTGGTGGTCCGTTGGTCCAGAGTTCCCCTACTTTTCTTCCAGATAGGAATAAACTATCGATAGATAGCTTTTTAGTATTGTACTTCTCTCAAAAAGGTTGATAGATTATTCCCAGACCTTAATACTTCTCACACCTAAAATCCGTTTGGCGGTTTTTGATTCGTGGGAGTTTTAAGGTTTTTGGGAAGCCATTTTTGATTACAGACAATCTCAATCTGAGGAGAAGTTATGGAAACGTTAATCAATTCACAAATCGTCGATTTTAAGGTTCAGGCTTATCATAATGAGGCTTTCAAAGCAATCTCACAAAATGACCTGAAGGGAAAGTGGTCTGTTTTTTTCTTCTATCCCGCTGACTTCACCTTCGTCTGCCCCACTGAGTTGGGAGACATGGCGGACAAATATGGAGAGTTTCAAAAAATGGGAGTGGAAATTTATTCCGTCAGCACAGACACCCATTTTACCCACAAGGCGTGGCATGATGCTTCTGAAACGATCAAGAAAATCAAGTACCCTATGCTGGCTGACCCCACAGGACGCCTTTCCAGAGCCTTTGGGGTGTATATCGAAGAAGCGGGGCTAGCTTATCGAGGAACCTTTTTGGTCAATCCTGAAGGCCAAATCAAACTGGCAGAAATCAACGACAACGGGATCGGCAGAAATGCGGAGGAGTTGTTGCGAAAAGTGAAAGCAGCTCAATATATTGCCGCACACCCCAATGAAGTATGTCCGGCCAAGTGGCAAGAAGGCGGCGCGACGTTAAAACCTGGCCTCCATCTGGTCGGCAAGATTTAAATTTTAATATTTTTCGGGGGCATTGCCCCCCTACATTCTTTCGTTTGGAGGCACTATGCTGGAAAATGATATCATCGAACAACTGAAATCTGTTTTTGAAAAACTCAATGGTCGTGTGGAACTGGTTTATGCCAAGAGTCCTCATGAAAAACAAGAGGAACTCATTGAAATGTTGGAGCAGGTAGCCTCTACCTCGGAACACATCCATGCCGTTTCTTCCAGCGTGGAGTCAAAAACTCCATTTTTTGAAATCGTCCATGAGGATAAAAGTTCTGGAGTCAAGTTCAGTGGAATCCCCGGAGGGCATGAGTTCACTTCCCTGATCTTGTCTGTATTAAATGTTGATAAAAAAGGAAAACTTCCCGATGAGGGCATCATCAAACGCATTCAAAGTCTGAAAGGTCCCATCAACCTAAAGACCTTCGTTTCCCTTTCCTGCGAAAATTGTCCTGAAGTCGTTCAATCCTTGAATATCATGGCGATCTTCCACCAGGATTTTACCCACGAGATGGTGGATGGCGCTTTTTTTCAGGATGAAATTGAAGCACTTGGCATCCAGGGGGTTCCCAGTGTGATGGATGGCGAGTTGTTGCTTCATTCCGGAAAATCCGATCTGCCTCAGTTGTTGAGCAAACTGGAGATGCATTTCGGTCGTGATGAATCGAAGAAACAAGAACCTGTGGATTTGGGCCAGTTCGATGTGGTGGTCCTCGGCGGAGGTCCGGCTGGCGTTTCGTCCGCCATCTATTCGGCTAGAAAAGGCATGAAAACCGTGATTGTGGCGGAAAGAATCGGAGGGCAGGTGAAGGACACCGTAGGCATTGAAAACCTTATTTCCGTGCCCTACATCGAGGGGGCCGAATTGGCGGATAAACTCTCTAAACATATCGCGGAATATGACATCAAGGTCTTGGAACACCGGAGGGTGGAGCATATCAGGAATGATTCTGTGAAACACCTGGAGTTAAACAGTGGAGAATTCTTAACGGCCAAATCCATCATTGTGGCAACAGGAGCGAAGTGGAGAGAGTTGAATATTCCTGGGGAAAAAGAGTATATCGGGCGTGGTGTTGCCTTTTGTCCGCATTGTGATGGTCCTTATTACAAGGGAAAGGATATCGCGGTCGTTGGCGGTGGAAATTCTGGAGTCGAGGCGGCTATAGACCTGGCAGGTATTGTTAAATCCCTCACGCTGTTTGAGTTTCTCCCAGAGTTAAAGGCCGATCAGGTTCTGATCAACAAGCTGAAATCCCTGGAGAACGTGTCGATCATTAAGAATGCGCAGACTACTGAAGTCCTTGGGAATGGCGAAAAGGTTGTGGGTTTGGCCTATAAAAACAGGGAGACCAATGAAGTGGTCCAGAAAAATCTGGATGGGGTTTTTGTTCAAATAGGTCTCTTGCCGAACAGCACCGTTGTCAAAGCTATTGTGGAAACAAACCGTTCCGGGGAAATAGTCATTGATCACAAGTGCCGGACCAGTGTAAAAGGGATCTATGCCGCAGGTGATGTGACCACTGTCCCCTTCAAGCAGATCATCATTAGCATGGGAGAGGGTGCCAAGGCGGCTTTAACCGCCTTTGAAGAACAGCTTCTGGCGTCAACTTAATGCTAAAATTAAATCTTCCGGGATACTTTGTGAGAAAAGATTGAAAAAATTAACATTCTCCTTTATGCTCCCTTTGTACTGTCTTTAATTCATGTCTAGGAAACTGAGAATAGGTGTTAAGCCTAAGTAGGGTGCCGCTTAAGCGCACCCTACAACCCATTCTCGGACAGCCACCGTGAGACAACGATGTTACCTTCAGCTAAAGTTTCCGTAAAATATTTTGGAGAACACCTGGAGTCTCTTGACGACCTTTCTGAAACGAATGAGCAATGAACAAAACACTGGTTACCAATCGTAAAGCCCATTTTAATTATGAAATCATTCAAACCTATGAAGCCGGGATCGCTCTGAGAGGCACAGAGGTCAAAAGCTTAAGAAGCGGACACGCCAACATTGCGGAAAGCCATTGCCGTATCAGTTCGAATTTGGAAATTTATTTGGTCAATGCACACATCAATCAATATGATTTTGGAAACAGAAACAACCACGATCCTCTTCGTGAGCGGCAGTTACTTCTGCATAAAGCGGAGATCCGTCGTCTCTATGGGCAATCTCGTGAAAAGGGATTGACCTTGGTACCGTTAAAGCTCTATTTAAAAAAGGGTCGAGTTAAAATTGAGATTGCCTTGGTCAAAGGGAAGAAGATTCATGATAAGCGGGAAAGTCTCAAACTCAAGGCCTCAGAACGTGATATGGCGAGAGATATTAAACATTCAATTTCAAATTAGTAGTGAGCATGAAAGAATGGAAGTGGTTGGCGCTAAGTCTCATTTCGGGGATAGGCAGTAAGACGGCACTGATGCTGTTTGAGCATTTTGGGAGCATTGAGGCAATATTTCAAGCTGAGCCTAACGACTTGATTGAGCATCTGAATCTTCCGCCTCTTTTGGCGCAGCGTATTCAAAAAGCCGAGTCTGTTTCAAGCTTTCTCATGGAAAAACGACTTTTAGAAGAATCCAAAGACCTCCGTTTGCTTTGCTGGGAATCTCCGGAATATCCCACACGGCTGAAACATATTTCGACTCCTCCTTTAGTTCTCTACTGTCAGGGGTCTCTCAAAAATGTAGAAGCCCCTTGTCTCGCCTTTGTGGGTTCTCGTTCTTGCACGGCCTATGGGGTGAGGAATACCCGGCGTCTTATTCAAGAGTTAGCGGAAATGCTTCCGAAGGTAATCATTGTAAGCGGACTTGCTCGTGGAATTGACACCATTGCGCATCAAGCCGCTTTAGAAGCTGGCTTACAGACGATTGCTGTATTGGCAGGAGGGTTACATCATCTGTATCCTCCCGAGAATAAGGGGCTTGCTGACGCCATAAAATCACAAGGAATGCTTATTTCCGAGTTTCCTCTTGCTTTAAAGCCGCTTAGCCGCAACTTCCCTATTAGAAACCGAATTATCAGTGGTCTTTCTCAAGGAACCGTGATCAGTGAGTCTCGCAAAAAGAGTGGGGCCCGAATTACTGCGGCGTTTGCCTTGGAGCAAAATAGGGAAGTTTTTGCGTTACCAGGACCTGTTGACTCTGCCTTGAGTGAAGGGCCAAACGAATTAATTGCCAAACATAGCGCGCAACTCATTGTCTCCGCTTCTGATATTTTAAGAGAGTTAAATCTTGTCCCCTTGAATATTCAAACAGAATTTTCTTTTGGATTCTGTGGATCTGAAGCCCTGAGTTTGAAGTCGCTTTCAAAACTTTATCAGGAAATTCTAAAATCACTTGACGAAGGTATCTCCGATATTGATTCGATACATACTCATACAAAAATTGAAGTACCTACACTCTTAGGCACGCTAGTTGAATTAGAGCTGATGGGATATGTAGAAACCATAGGAGGTCAAAATTACCGCTTAGGTAACAACGTGTATCTGACAGAATAACGAACGGGATATGAGTAAATTAGAAACATCCATCTATATTGTTGGACCTAAAAAAAATTGGGAATTGAGTCGAACTCATTTGCTTGCGATTGTAGGCGTGCTTGGTGGTATTTTTCTAACACTTGTGGGATTTTCTACCTACCTGTATTTAATGGGACAATATCAAACTGAAAAACTCCAGCAGCGTTATCAGGAAGAAAAACTGAAAACAGAAAAACTCCAGGAAAATTTTAACCGCCTGGAACATGAGTTTGAAGAAAAGCTAACCCAACTCAGACAACAACTCCAGGAACGGCCCGAGCCAGAAAATCAACCAGTTCCCCAAACGGCTTCAGGGGTGCAGTTGCGTTTAAAGGAAAAGGACACGTTCATCAAAGATCTTCAAGAACAACAACAACAACTTATCCTTGAAAATCAGCAACTCAAGGACAAGGTTCAGTTCGCTGATGATCAAAATCTCCCTGATTCTCCTATTCAGTTATCAGCATCGATTTCCCCCATTTCAATGCTTTCATCCCCAGGATCTGAAGAAGTAACCGTTGAGCAGTTCCGGTATGGTTTTTCTGAGCCTAATCAAATGAAAGTACAGTTGCATTTAAAAAACCTGACTGATGTCATTCAATCTGGATTTGTCCGCATACTTCCCGTCTATAAAAGTCAACTGGTGACAGATATTCCCTTCAAACGCTATCAGGTGACATCTTTTTCAATTCGACGGTTCCGCTCTTTTGAGAAGGAAATCACTAATAACACGGACAAACCTTATACCTCGGTACGGGTGACAGTCTGGGGTAAAAACCAAGAAAAATTATTAGATCAGTACTATCCTCTTGAGAATCCTCGTAATTGATTGTACCCTGTTTCGCTTGATTAGCAACGGACGAAACTCTTCAACACAATCATTCATTTCTCAACGCCTATGACATTCCCACTATTAACACTCAAGCATATACATAAGAAATTTGGCTACCGCACGATTCTTCACGATATTAATTTAGATATCAATTTGGGAGAAGTGGTTTTACTGTTAGGGAATAATGGTGCCGGCAAATCGACTTTGTTACGCATTGTCAGTTCTCTGATGCTGCCCTCTCAAGGAGAAATCCTGTTTAAGGGGCAGAATCATCGTAAAGATCTTTCAACCTATTTACAGGCGATTGGGTGTGTTTTTCATGAAAGCCGTCTTTATGGAGATCTGACCGCAGTAGAGAATTTGAAATTATACGGAACCTTGTATGGCACTCCTCATCTTGAAAAACGGATTGAAGATTCCCTGGAGGAAGTCGAATTAGGGTATGCGGCACATCTTCCGGTAAAGACGTTTAGTAGTGGAATGACAAAACGGTTAGCAATTGCCAGAACGATGCTTTATCAACCTGAAATTCTGTTACTTGACGAACCTTATACGGGATTGGATCAACATTTTGTGAAGCAATTCCAGCAATTTTTAAAGCTATTCCATCAAAATGGTGGTAGTATCCTTCTTGTGACGCATCAACTTGAACTTGGATTAGCTTTGGCAACGCGAGGGTTGATTTTAGGTCATCGAAGCATTCGTCACGATGTGAGCGTCTCAGAAATGGACCTTGACCGTTGTCAGCAATGGCTAGAAGAGTGCTAAATTACAATCTGTTTCTAGAAGACTCGTCTCAACTATCAGCACTTCAATCCCTGCCTGTTCGGGAAGTGATTTTGGAACACGCTGAGTTGAGTCGCCAAGGAATTTTATCAACGGCTGAACTTTGCAGACTTTTGAAATTATGTCGAACCGCAGGGATTGCTCCACTGTTGCAGTGGGATATTTTAGCCACGGAACCTGTTTTTGAGCAAAGTATCGCAGTCCTTCAGGAGTTGCCTCTTTCAGAATTTACAGCGATACGTGTTCAAGACCTGGGCGCTGCGGAATGGCTACGAAAGACTCATCCGACTCTTCCCATGCATCTCATTGTTGAAACAGGAAACCATAACTTTCGAGCTTTGAAACGCTGGACTGAATACTTTGGTCCACAGCTAGAGCGTTTAGTCCTCTCCAACGAAATTCCGCGAGAGGCCTTACAGTCTTGTTGTGAACAGCTTAAAATCCCTTGTGAAATATTGGGGTTAGGACCCATTCTGCTCTTTTATTCTCCACGTGCCCTACTCAGTCGCTTGGGCTTTGACCCTTCAGAAAATCCCATCAAACGCTATGCCTGTGAGGGGCAATCTTTTGTGCGTCATTTCCCGACCTTCGAGAATAAACATGGCACTTTGATGTTTCATGATCGAGATCTCTTTTTACTGGATTTGATTCCAGACCTCCTCCAATGTGGACTCCACACACTACGTTTGGATTTAAGAACAGTGGATTTCCCTGAATGGATTGAAAAGCTCAAACCGCACCTTCAAAGTCATGGGGACAAGGTTGAGAACTCTTCTTTAAAGGAACAGTGGCCTGTAAAAACTACTCACGGCTTCTATCGCGCAAACCGCACCGATCGTCCTATTGAGCGCTTAAAGAACAAGCATCTTAGAAATCATGAGCCGCAGCTTGTGGGAACAGTGGCTGAATCAATCAAAGGGGAGTATATGGCTTTAATTTCACGAAAACGGTTTCATTGTAATCAAGAATTAATTTTTGTCACTCCTGAGGGACGAAAAGTTGAAAGCACCATCCACTTCATCAGGAATACTCAGGGTCAATCGCAAACGGTGGCGGATCCCCCTGGGGTCTGGCTCATCCCTCATGTCAAATACGTCACAACACAAACGCTGGTGTATCAGAAGCCTCAAGATTTATTGGCTTCAGAATCTATGGGTAAAAGCGAATGAGCTTCAACCACAATTTCTTTTCTAAGCCTTCCAATCGTTGCTAACAGCCTATTGAGAATAGGGTCCGGATTTTTGATTGCGTCTTCAAAAGTAAAGGTGCTGTAAAAGTCGTATTCCAGAGAATGCAAGGGTTCCATGATCAGAAACGCAGGCTCTGAACCGAAATAGGTACGGGGAAATTTCGATTTAAATAGTTCAAAAAACACTTCACAGGTCACATTGGACGGAGGGAGTGCGGGTTTATAAGCGGTCGTATATTTGGACTCATCCTGGGGTGAGTATTCCACGATGTATCCATGGTTGATCATGCGTGTTAACAAGTACCGTAAACGATGATCGCTCAAACACAGAACTTTCTGCAGTTCTTCCATGGACGCTGTTTCGTTCCGTCCATAAAATCGTTGACAAATGACCAAAAACGCACGAGTGGCACTCAATCCCACGGACTCATGACTATCAAAAACTCGATGCTCAAAAAAGTTATTACTCCGAAAAGTTTGCCAGACATAAGTAATTTCCGCACCCAGTAACAGCACAAACCAGACAATAAAAATCCATAAAATGAGAATCGGGAAAATAGCGAGGGAACCGTAGAGTTTTGTATAGCCTATCATTTCCAGAAAATAGAGATTTAAGCCTATATAACAAATTTGTAAGATCATGGAGGAGATAAACGCTCCAATCAAAGCCGCGCGTTTCAGCACAAAAACTACAGGGAAAAAAATATAAAACAGAAAAAACAAAACGGCGGCAAAAATAACAGGAATCACATAAGAGGTAAGGAAGCCCATGACTGGACTGGAAATTAACTGACTTGTGGGTAAACGGGTTAAATAAGTGGTCACCGTAAAAAAGAGGATGGTTGCCAAGGGGCCCACAACGACTAAAATTAAAAAGGAGATGACTTTCTCCTGCCATGTCCGGTGGTCTTCAACTTCCCAGATATCGTTAACAACTCTGTCAATTCTGGCATAAAAGAAAATACCTACGATGATAAAGGTTGACGCTCCAAACGTTCCAGTTTGTATCGTGGTTTTTGAAAACTGTTCTAAATATTGAAAGACCACTTCTCCATATTGAGGAATAAAATATTGAGAAATATAATTTTGTAAACTCACGCGTATCTGCGGACGGTTTGTCAAGGCTCCTAATACCGAAAAGAAAAGGGCAAAAATAGGGACCAAAGACAACAGGGTGACAAAAGTAAGAGACTGGGCTGTTTCAGGAATCTTTTTCTTTAAAGTGTTGGTGATTAAGATTTGAATGAATCTATAGAAAGGAGATAATCGTTCACTGACCTCAAGCAAGAGGCCCCACATTTTAATTTTCAAATCGATGAATTTTAAAGAGGGAATTTCTTTAAGCACTCCTTCCGCGTCTTCCTTATGGGGCTCACTTGGTACATTCATTCGTGTTTCTTGTCCGCTATGATTCAAGCATTATATGATACTTTCATCAAATTAATTTTTTAGGGGTTGCGTCTAAGTTCGGCCATTTTACCGGTAGCCCTGGGTTTCGTCCCAGGGAATACTGCGTTCCTCGGGGCGAAACCCGAGGCTACCCCTGGCCGAAGCTAGACGCAACCCCATTTTTTACTGTTGAAACTTAAGGTAGAGTGCCGCTTAAGCGAAGCGAGCGCACCACAAAGAGGTTTCTATGAGGTGTATATAATGAAAGTTGGAAAGAGCGCAACGGAAAACTTTTCTGAAAGACTTATTTGAAAGTCTATAGCACCATGGGTTACTAACTTCAGAAACACCTCTATTTACTGAGAAGGCTACCCACTTAACCCTGGAAATTATGACTCTTCCCGCTCAAGCGCATGTTTTTCTGGATGGCATTTCAAAAGGCGAAACCCCGAGAACCTTTCAGGTGCTTGAAGGAACACACCAATTAAAAATTCAAAAAACCAAATATGAAACACTCGAAAAAACCCTAATGGTGCAGGGAGGAAAAACAACGAAATACAAAGTGAGTTTGATCAAAATTCCGGAACTGATCCTTGGAAGCACGCCTGGTGGTGCTAAAATCATGGTTGATCAGAAAGTCGTGGGAAACACTCCGCTCACACTGCAAACCACTAAAGGTTCTCATCCATAAGTGTTCGTGTTTTAAATACTATGATTTCAATCACATAAACAGCCACCTTCTTTATATCCCGCTCCTCAGTTCTCTATCCAATCGCATCAAGGATGTTTCCCGATGTTGATAATTTGGATCGA
>JBBCAX010000270.1:0-41496 GCA_051382335.1 Deltaproteobacteria bacterium TL4 | reverse complement strand
TGGGGAAATAAATATTTTAGATCTGAGGATCACCCAGAACTTAAGTTATTTTCTCAAGACGATTTGCATGTCTTGATTAATCAGCTACTCAATGTGGCTTAATTCTTTAAAAATGTTCAAAGTCCAGTAATTTTAGCTAATTAGTATTTATTGGGGGGTGATGTTTCCGAAAGCGTAGCATTTTTCAGATAAAATAAAATAAAAGAAAAATTAATAGGATCTTTAAGATGTCAAATTACTGTATGGATGATTGTTATTCCGTTGAAGCGTTGTGTTATATTTTTCAAGGCCAAGCTCATAACCTGCCTTTAGGAGTTCTTGTAAAAAGCTTTGCGATTGACTCGAGAAAAATTGAAAAGGATGATTTCTTTTTTTGTATTATCGGAGAGAAGACGGATGGACATCAATACATCAAGGAAGTATTGGAAAAGCAGGCATCGTTTGTAGTCGCGGATCTTAAACGCATCCCTCCAGCTTTGTT
This sequence comes from Deltaproteobacteria bacterium TL4, assembly GCA_051382335.1. Taxonomy (GTDB): domain Bacteria; phylum SAR324; class SAR324; order SAR324; family NAC60-12; genus JBBCAX01. Next base: position 41,015 of record JBBCAX010000270.1, on the reverse strand, counting down.
ATCGGAACCTATCCCCTTGATAGCGGTTGAGGACCCAAACAAAGCACTGCGGGATTTGGCAACGTATTATCGACAACAATACGCTGGTTGTGTGATTGGAGTCACAGGAAGTAATGGGAAAACCTCAACCAAAGAGATAATTGCTGGACTTTGCCGTTACCTTGCACCCGACACTCATGCAACCGCAGGTAATTTCAATAACTATATCGGACTTCCGTTAACACTCCTGTCTGCTCCTTTACGTGCACAGTGGTGGGTTGTCGAAATGGGAACCAACCATTTTGGTGAGATTGCGACTTTGTCCCAAATTGCCCAACCGCATCTGGCAATCATCACCAATATCGGTGAAAGCCACCTCGAATATCTCGAAAATACTGAAGGCGTTGCACGTGAAAAATCAGGTATTTTTGAAGGAATGCCTCCGCACAGTTCTGTGGTAATACCCTGTTCCTTAAAACATCAAGAGCTTGTAAAAACTTATGCCCAAAAATCTCAGATCAAGCTGATCACCTATGGATTCAAACAGGAGTCCGATTTACATCCACCTGATTATTTGGCTATTTTAGAAAAAAGTAATGCTCATGAAGCGGAGTTTCAATTCTTGGGTGTTCAGTTTCATACCCAAATTGGGAATATGCTGTTGCTGAAAAACCTTTTAGGCGCAATAACGCTTTTACATGAATATGGTATATCCGTCGGTGCTTTACAGGAAGCGGTTGCGGCGCTTCAGGTTGAAGTCAAGGGGCGAATCCAAATTGAAAAAGTGAAGGATTGGATCCTTGTGGATGACAGTTACAACGCGAACCCAACGTCTTTTCAAAATGTATTGCACAGCTTAAGAGTGAGTTATCCCAAACAGCGCATTGTGATTCTCGCGGGAAGGATGGCGGAGCTGGGCATCCACAGCCATCGACTTCATCATGAAACGGGAAAATTCTTTGCTCAGTGTGCTCCAAGCCTACTGCTGGCTTTTGGCGATAATGATTCCCGTTGTTATGTCGAAGGATGGAGAGAGGTGAATCCGCGGGAAAATGAAGCCCACCATTTTGTAGACAAGGAAAAACTCATCCACACATGGAAACAGATACGAAGGCCAGAGGATATCGTCCTCGTCAAAGGTTCTCGCTCTGCTCAAATGGATCATTTCGTTGATAAGCTACGGGAGTGATTGGCCTTGCATGAATGAAAAAGTCATGCTAGTTTCCAAATTGGTACGACCAATCTACCAATAACAAAGGTAAAAAATGAAAGAAGCATTAGGCCCCATCAAAAAAGTAAAAGCCTCAGAACAAGTTGCTGAAATGCTAAGGCAGTACATCCTTGGCGGAGAAATTCACCCTGGAGAAATGCTGCCCCCTGAGCGAACTTTGGCCGAGAATTTTCAAGTCACGCGAACGACCTTAAGAGAAGCGCTGAAAAAACTGGAACAGCTGAAGTTGATCGTTATTCACCAGGGCCAAGGCATTACCGTAAAAGATTTCCGCAATGCCAGTATGGATTTACTGACATACTTGCTCAACAAAGATGATCAAATCGATATAAAAATCTTTAAAGATATCATGGCGGCAAGGGTTCTGATCGGGTGTGAAATTGTCAGATGTGCCGCAAAGCGAGCTTCAGAGTCAGAGAAAGAGCGTCTTAAAAATATCCTTGATCAAATGGCTCAAGCCAAGAATCATTCCGAATATTTAATCGTAGATTTTGAATTTTTCCGTCAGCTTTCCATTGCCAGCAACAATATGGTGTATATTTTAATAATGAACACCATCAAAACCATCTATGAAAAGAACTTAAATTTATTTGATAACCTTGCGGTGGAACAGAATATCACCCTTCAACAAAACATATACCAGGCTATCCTTGACGGAAAAGAAGATCAAGCCGTGGAATATGCCCGTCAATATCTCACTAAAGGTATGAAATTTCTCTAATAAGCCATCCTTGTTTTCATAGACATGAAAATCTCTGCTTGTCTTATGAAGAGGGGGATGCCATGCTTCATGTGCAGATAATACGTTTCACTGGATAATAATGAGGGAAATTGATTGCTAAAACTTCAAAAATGATGGTCTGCCAAATCATCCCCAATACCTTGCAAGGAGAAGGGAAATACCTGGGAGAACCCTCTTCCTTTTTCAGAATGTCCTTATGCAATTTGCAGTGTTCATTTTGTGATACAGAGTATTCTTGGAAGGCCCAATATAAGGATCAGTGGATAAACTATGATATGAGTTCATTGATAAAAATGATTCCGGAAAATTCACAATGGATGGGATGCGTGATTTCAGGGGGCGAACCCATGATCTGGCAGGAAAGTGAAGATTTCCTTGATTTTCTCGCGATTTGTGTCCGAAGATACCGTCGGGTCACCGTGGAAACAAACGCTACCATTCTGCCCAAGGATTCTATCCGAAAGCTGAGAGTCATTTTTTCATGTTCCCCCAAATTATCTAATTCCGGGGAACACATTGATCGTAGAATTAAAAAAAACGTTCTTTCCTACATGAACGATAACGAAGAAGCTTACTTCAAGTTCGTTGTCAGAAATAAGGAGGATGTCCAGGAAATATTAAACGATTATTCATTTCTGGGCAGGCACAAAATCTGGTTGATGCCTGAGGGAAAAACGGCTGAGGAGTTGAATCAAAACGCTATCACTGTATCCCGCTTGAGTATTGCGTTAGGCTTTAACTATACGCCACGTATTCACCTTACCCTCAACTTGGATCAAGAATGATGAACGAAGCATTAGTTGTTTTGTCGGGTGGGCAGGATTCCACTACGTGTTTATATTGGGCCCTTTCGAAATTTGAAAAAGTGCGTACAGTGACCTTTGATTATGGACAGCGCCATCGTGCTGAGTTGGCAAGTGCCCAGAAAATTTCTGAAATTGCAGGTGTCCCCACTCAGGTCCTTCCCATTAATACCTTTAATGCGCTTGGCGGAAATGCCTTAACTGGTGCTGAAGATGTTAAAACCCAACTCAACAGCAATGGCTTGCCCAATACCTTCGTCCCCGGGCGAAATCTCATTTTTCTTACCTTTGCTGCGGCCTATGCCTACCAATATAAAATACAAAACCTGGTTACGGGCATTTGCCAAACCGACTATAGTGGCTATCCAGACTGCCGCCAAAATACCGTCTCCGCGTTGGAGTTAGCTGTCAATCTGGGAATGGAATCACAAATAAAAATCCACACCCCTTTGATGTGGATGACGAAAGCAGAAACCATTCTATTAGCACAAGAGTTGGGCGCTCTTGACGCCCTTTCCTGGAGTCATACCTGTTATAATGGAGCGTTTCCCCCCTGTGGCCAGTGTCCCGCCTGTCAATTACGAGCAAAAGGCTTTCAAGAAGCAGGAATTCCTGATCCCTTATTTTCCAGAAAGTCATAATCGATGGAATGGGTATTGGGCGGAATATTGGAATGCAAATGACGTTCTCAAAGGAAATCGGGCCTCTCTCTTCACTTCAAAAAAAGATTGCTGATTTGAGGGAAAACTCAACGGACGATCAACGAACCGTTGAAATGCGGGAAGGAAATCGCTCTATTAAGTAGCAATACTCTTGGATCAATGATTGGACTATCAAGGCTTTATAATCCACTGGATCGAATGTGTGATACAATTCCGTTTTTCTTAACGACAATGGAGATGCCCTGCTTCCAACGTACACAAAGACAGGTTTCATTTTTTTTACTTGAATCGAGGCTTATGGTCCCAACGTTTATTCTTACTCAAATATTCCCATAAACCTATTTTAAAAATTGGTTTATGGAAGAAGGACGAGGTACAACCATCGGTATTCAAAATGAAGTTTAACTGGTTAGCAATAAGTTAAACGCTGAATTGCTGTGTTTCAGATCGATCCTACTGTTTGTCACCCAGTGAATCATAGTTGATACTTCATCCCTATGGCAAATGACAAAGAGCTGAGTTGTTTTTTGGGGATCAACGCAAAATTATCGTATTCCTGTTGTTGTATCTCAAAGTTTAACTTGGTATGAGAACTGATCTGCCAGAATCCTTGGATTCCAACTTCTATTTTATTCTCTTGAAGGTTGGAATTGATTCCATGGGATTCAGCATCATGATAGAGCAATAGAGAATAGAGCCGTTTTTCAATCCCCAATGCGAAAAACGTGTCTTGTGAATCGGCGCCCATGTGATGTCCTAATCCTATCCCTTCATAAGTCCATCCACTTTGGTATTCGTGGTGTGTATACCAAAGGACATTTCCTCGAGTCGCTATATTTTCACTCGGCTGAACATCGTTAGCCCTCTCAAAAATCCAAAAAAAATGAGGAACCCATCCCAAGCTTTTAATACCAAGAATATGAGCCTGAGAATGATTCCAGCTTTTTCTTAGATTTTTCAGGTTATGCTCATGATCCTCTCTGCCAAATTCCCCATAAAGAACGGTTTTGATTTCAGGAATCTTAATCCGCATGTCCAAGACCAATTGCTGATTGCGTAAATCACCATCCCTTTCTGATCCCGATCTGGGTTTAAAAAGTTCCGTGTACAGATCACTGACTACATGGGTAAATTCCTCCTTCTGTCCTTCCCCTCCCACAAACCAGGAACGACTCACACCGAATTCAACTCGCTTTTGTGTACTCCAGTCCAGTCTCCATCCACTAAATTTTGCACGGGGAATAGTGCGATTTTCTTCCATTTCTCCCAAATAAGAAATAAACGAAAAAAGACCAAGCCGAGTGTCCCAAGGCTCAATCGTCCCAATCCGAAGCATGGGAAAAGGCTCTGCAGAATTACTCAAGTGAAGAGTGTCATGTTTTCCCGCACCAAAGCGCAGATTATCTTTCCCAAGAAATAAATACCAATTGGAAGCATGAAGTATCAGGTAGCCAGAATGTATCATTGCCTCTGAATACGTTTCAGCTAAGCTGGGATACCTGTAACTGCCTTTTGTTATCGGTTGCTGGTTTCCCTCTGGATGATCTTCTAATGATTGATTCTCGTGATAGGCGTACAAAGGCTCTATGTAAATTGAAAGATATTTTGAAATCATGCCAAAGTCAGTAGACACCAAACCATTATTTCCTTTGGTAATCCATATCCCTTCTCTCTTCTGAACTATAGGCATGAAGGAACTTTGACTATATTCCAACTCGACGGACTCTAAAAAAAACTCAGTCGTTGGAGTCTCCTGGTTTTTTTTCCACCGATGGATTACCAGAGGTTTAGTATTCAATTGAATCCCCTCGCCTCCTTGTAATTCTTTATTTTCCAGATGTTCAAAATACCAAAAATCTAAATCTGAAAAAATAATTTCAGCCCGTGAGACATTTAAAGATAGGAAAAAATACAAAATAGTAATGAATACCCTAACATAAGGGGAAGCTACCACGATACGACTCCTCAAACATTGATAAGGTTGATATGGGTTCATACGTTTACAAACGAAACCATTATGACACAAAAACTCCCTCTGCGTCTTTGCGTTAAAAGAAAATTTTATTTAAAACCGAGTTCTATTTTGGAATGGAGGTGGTGAATGGAGGAAAATGAAATGAGGATTGTTGGATAAAGTAGGTGGGGTATCGTCATGAAACGCTCATAAGATCTTACGTGTTGAGTAATGACTATTTTTTTTAGAAAAGGACGTAACATTGAAAGGACCTAACACCGGAACCTCTGTTGATGGAGGATCATTTCTCTCAGGGGTACTTTCCACGTAAGGAACATATTCTGGAACTATTTGCGTAAATATTTGCTTTATCCCAAAAGAACTATCTTGTTTCGCCTTATCAAATAACTTCTCTAACAACGGCGACAATTCATGCCAATGCAACATGGTTTCTCTAGCGGAGAAGATTTTAGGATGCTCCGTCTTTGTACTCATATCGGCATTGATGAGCAGCTCTTCATAGAGTTTTTCTCCAGGTCTTAATCCTGAAAACTGAATTTCAATATCTTTTCCTGGAATCAGTCCGCTCAACTCAATCATTTGGACCGCTAAATCATAAATTTTAATCGGTTCCCCCATATCCAGCAAAAAGACGTCGCCCCCCTCTCCCATCGCTCCCGCCTGAATAACTAATCGGGAAGCTTCTGGAATGGACATAAAGTACCGGGTCATTTCAGGATGCGTCACGGTTACCACCGATCCTTCAGCTATCTGTTTCCTAAATCGAGGAACGACCGATCCCGCACTCCCCAAGACATTTCCAAAGCGAACGATGACAAAGCGGGTTTCACAGCTTTCCTGTTGCGCATGAGCCTGAAGAATCAATTCGGCCACACGTTTAGTTGCGCCCATGACATTAGTCGGACGAACCGCTTTGTCTGTGGAAATCAGTACGAAGGTTTCCACTTTGCCGACCATTGCGGCACGTACAGCGCTCAATGTTCCCAAGACATTATTGAATACCCCCTCAACGGCATTCAGTTCAATCAGAGGAACGTGTTTATAGGCGGCAGCATGATAGATTGTCTCAACAGAATTGCGAATAATGATCTTTTCAAGTCGATCTTGGTTGACAACGGAACCCAAATAAGCGAACAGTTCCAACTCAGGACACATTTCCCTCAATTCCATTTCAATCGAATACAGAGCCAGCTCATTCAGTTCATAAAGAATCAGTTGTTCAGGGTCTTGAGCTGCGATTTGGCGGCATAATTCCGAACCTATGGAACCCCCGGCTCCGGTTACCATAACCGTCTTGCCTTTGATGTTTCGCTGCAATAAAGCAGGATCCGGTAAAACTTCTTTTCTACCCAATAGATCAATGATATCAATATTGCGCATCTCGGTAATGGAGACTTTTCCGGAAACAATTTCGCCAATTCCCGGGATAGTTTTAATGGGAAGGCCTAAGGGCTGAAGTTTACTTACTATCTCGCGTCGTTCTTTACGCGTAGCTGAAGAAATTGCTAATAGAATGCTCTTTATTTCATGGACTTCAATCAGCCTGGATAAATCTTCTGGAGAGTGTACCGTGATTCCATTAATGACTTGTTTCTGCAATGATGGATGATCATCCACAAAAGCGACTACCTGATAGAGTGTTTCTTGTGACAGAGCCTGTGATAACTGCGAACCCGCAGCTCCAGCTCCGTAAATGACAACTTTTTCAGGCTGCTTTTTTGATGCAGACCGGTAGGTTAAATCATAAGCTAACCAACGGATAAAAACCCGTATTCCGACAGTAAACAACATTGTCAGAACAGCATCAATCAGTAAAATAGAGCGAGGGAAATGAGGGATTTTGACAAAATATACGATCAGAATGAGTAAGCCTGAACTGATGGCTACAGCCTTGATTGTGGTATATAAAACTTCCAACCCCGTATAACGCAATACCGGACGATACATCCCTACCATGCGAAAGATCAGCAGCTTGAACGGGACCGCCAAAACAATTAACACCAATACCGATTGCTTCAAATAGCCAGCGATGAAGAACGTATCAAAACGTAAACTGAATGCTCCACAGATAGACACCAAAAAAAGGACACTATCCAATGCCGAAAAAACCATTCTTTTTTCTCTTCTGGACAGAAAAGGATGAATCTTATCCAAAAAAGACAATAATAAATTCATATGCATTAAATCACCAAATCAATCCAATAAATCCGTTCCAAGAACAATATAACTTATGAACTCATACTCCGCGCTGAATTTCTTTATCGTTTTGATTTCCCTACTTAAGTCATTTTCAGAATAAACTACTGGGAGCACCTGCGCACGATAACACATTAAATATCATACAATCCAGCGTTTTCTCAAGAATCTCCTTTGGAAACTCCCATTTTTATTTCAACTTGCCTGATTCATGACTTTTGCTACAGCCTGACAGGTATCCTGAATTTCATTTTTGGTTAATGTTGGATGAACGAGGAACAACAGGCAGGTCTCTCCCAGTTTTTTAGCAACAGAAAGCCGATTTGCTGGACGTAAGCCTGCATCTTCAAAGGCTTTATCCATGTAAATTTCGCCGCCATAAGTATTGAAACAAGGAATGCCTTCCGCGTTAATAGCCGTCATAATACGATCCCGATCCCAACCTTTCTGGAGTTGTTCTGTCCTGACAATCACGTAATATTTGTAATAAGAGTGATAAATACCCGCAGGAGGAACAGTCACTTGAAGCGCCTCAAACTGAGAAAAATATTCGGAAAGCATCTGTGCATAGGTACGCCTTTGTTCAACCCATCCCGCAACTTTTTTCAGAATGACGCGTCCAAGAGCCGATTGCATCTCCGTTAGACGCCAGTTTGTTCCAAAGGATTCATGCCACAACGGAGGACCAGCAGGATGTTTGCGATGATAAACGGCCTCATAATTTTTGCCGTGATCCTTATAGGACCAGGCTTTTTCCCATAGTTCCCGATCATTTGTGGTCAACAGACCGCCTTCCCCTCCAGTGGTCATTATTTTATCTTGGCAAAATGAAAATGCGGCGACATCTCCTAACGAACCAATGGGGCGTTGCTTATATTTTGCGCCATGTGACTGAGCGCAATCTTCAATGACTTTCAAGTGATGCTCTTTAGCCAGCGCCATAATCGGATCCATCTCACAGGGCCATCCCATCAGGTGAACGACAATGATCGCACGAGTTCGAGCAGATAAGACCGATTTAATGCTTTCTGCTGTAATATTCTGGCTCACAGGATCCACATCGGCAAATATCGGAGTGGCCCCCCGCATCACCACACAACTAGCTGAAGCGATAAAACTCCGACTCGTCACAATCACCTCATCTCCTGGACCAATACCCAGCGCATACAAGGCCAACTCCAAGGCGACAGAACCATTGAGGACAACTACTCCATATTGACATCCGGCAGCTTCCGCAAATTCTTTCTCAAAGGATTTTCCTTCCTCCCCTTGCCAATAATTAACTTTTCCTGAAGCCAATACTTTTCTGACAGCTTCAATTTCATCCTCTTCAAAATAAGGCCAGGGAGGGAAGGGCGTGGTTCGTATGGGCGAAGATTTACTTGCTTGAAACATAATTCAACCTATTTTCTTATTGTTTCTTTGGATTCTTCATAGATAAACCTGAATCATTTAAACGCAGCGGCACAAATCTGACAACAAAAGCCAACTACCATTTTCTCAGCGTTCACTAATATCATGCGTGAGTTGACTTTTTCTCTTCTGATTTTCTTTCCTGATACTTTTAACAAACTCCAGAAAAAATACGAGAAAAACCGCAAAAAACAGAGAAGCGCCACCTCCTAGAACAATGATTAGCTTTTTATTAGGTTTGGAAGGAAATCCCGCCGGAATAGCACGGTCAATTACCTGAATGGAGTTCAATTCTTTGGATTCCTCAATCTTGGTGGTTTCCAACTGGGTTCGCAGCATTTTGTATATTTCCTGCTGAATAGTCAGTTCCCGTTGCAACCGGTTATAGCTTAAACCCAGTTCCGACAGATCCTTTAGCGGAATATCCGTATAGTTTTCCCTCAATTCATCAGACGATCCATCACCTTTCTCCAATTTTTTCAGACGCATGCGTAATGCATCCAACCTGATTTGAGCCAACTCAATCTGGGGACTACCGGGCGGATTCAATTTTTTTAATACTTCCATCTCTACCTCACCTAACGCAATTTCCCCTTTCACTCTTCCAATAGTCTGCGTCAATAAGGCTGCCTGATCCTCAACCCGAAAAATCCCATATTGCTTACTGAAATTTTTAAGCGCATCTTCCGCTTCCGTCAGGTATTTTTCTGTTTTTTGCAACTGAGACTCAATAAATACCCTACTTTTTTTGGTGGTAGTGATTTGATTTTTTAACAAAAAATGTTCTAATTCATCAATGTGTTCGTTAGCGATAAGAGCCGCTATGTGAGGATCCTTCCAAGTGATTTCAATGGAATATAGACCTCTCTTCTGAGAAACGGAAACGATTTTTTGAAGTGCAGATGCAGCATTTGCATAAAGAATTTGTTCTATAAATTTTGTGTCTATTGGTTTATCCGTGGTATTTTCTCCCTTCAGCCTGGAAAGCAGCGATTTGAACCATCCAGAATCAGGCGGAGGTGTTGAGTCTTCTCTCGTCGGCGTCTTGGTGCCTTCAAATAACACAGGCAGCAGGTTTAACTCGCGAACAATGTTTTCCGTAAAGGACCGACTGGCCAGTACAATCTCAAAGTCAATGTTGTTGCTAGAGGATGGAAGCGAAAAACCAGCCAATGCAGCTAATCCTCCCAGGTTTCCCATTGGACCGGAATTATGGGAAACAGGAAGAAACGTTGATGTGGAGACATATTGAGGGGTTTGAAAGAGAGCATAAACGATGGAACACAGGCTTCCCATAAAAAAAATGACCATAATCCCTATTCTGTGAGACCAAAGTGTGTCACAAAGGTCCAGCAGGTCGATGTCTTTAATCTCCGAAGAAATTTGCGAAGGTTGAATGGGAGTAAAAGAAATATTTTCGTTCATGGATTGATCTTTTTTTCTACAAATTTGATGTTTTTTCCTGATTCAGCGCCAAGTATCGTTCACCAGCGACGAGGCTTCCTGCCACTACAAAGGTTCCCAAGATTGCGCCGGTGAGCGCAAACCAGTGAATCAGTGATCCAAGGATCAAGGTAAGTCCCATATAGAGCGAAGTAACCCGAGCATGAGACCAGCCGGCCTGATGCAGTCGTTGATACAAATGACTACGGTGTGCCTGAAAAATATTCTCATGGCGTAACAACCGGCGAACAATCGTATAGACAGCGTCAATAGTCAAAGGGAAGGTAATCACCAAGGCATACCAATGTTGGAGCGTATTCCCCTCATAAGCCAAAAATGCGGTCATGATCACGCATCCCAGAAAGGTACTCCCTGTGTCACCCATGAAGATTTTTGCGGGCGACCAATTCCAATAGAGAAATCCCAACAGCGACGCTACCAAAAGCCACCATTCAGGTTGCTGAAACCAGATCGCTAAAAAACCGAGTTGGATCGAACTGACGCCGGCAACAATACCATCAATTCCATCCATAAAATTGTAAAAATTGATCATCGCCGTCATGCCAATGAACGTTAAAACGGAGGCCATGAATGTTCCTCCCCAACCTTCCAAATAGGGAAAGGGGAAAACCTCAAAATAAGCAATGATTGTGAGGGAGACACCGCCTTGCATCAAATATCGAAATTTAGCAGGAACGCTGAACCGATCATCCAGAATACCGACTCCTACAAGTGGTAACAATACTAGCCAAAAAATGGGGGAGCACACAATAACATTGCTACCGCTCAGAAACCACAACAAACTCGTCAAGGCAAAGGCTATCACAAACCCAATTCCGCCTCCACGTGGCGTGGGACTGGTGTGTGAACTCCTTTCATTGGGTATATCAACCAGTTTGTCTCCGGAGTGTTGACGAACCCAGAAGACACCAAACAGGCTTAGCAAAAAGGTCAAAACAGATAAGCCTATCATGTCAGCTCCGTCCATTGCTCACGATTCCAAAATTGATGCCATTTTACTGTCTCTTGAATTCCTTCTTCGGGAGTATAAGGAGGTTTCCAGTCATAGTCTTGACAAAAAGACTCGCAAGAAAAACGATATTCATCAAATAATCGAGAAACGACTTCATTATTGAGTGGAAGTTGTTTGCCAAACAGTTCTTCAAACCGGCTGCCAACCTCGCCACCAAAACGAAAGACCATTTCCGGTAGGGGAAAGACTCCCTTTTTCCCATGGTATGCGCTAAAGATCAGAGCATATAATTCACTGCTGGTAAGGTCATGACTATCGTTGAGAAAGTAAGTTTGGACTGTGGGACGGTCAGTCGCTTCGTCCTGCAAAATCTTAACGATTGCGTCACAGAAATTTTCAACATAAATCATGCTACGTTTGCCTTGGGCACACGAAAGAGGAAGCGGGATTTTTTTTGAGGCAATTTCAAGGAGTGGGCGCATATTGCCTTTGTTACCGGGTCCGTAGACCATTGGAAGACGAAGGATAATACATTGTGCTTCAGACTGCTTGGAAAATAATTCGGCTAACCCCTGTTCTGCTTCCCATTTTGTAAGGCCATAGGGGTCATCAGGAGAAACGAAGTCTTTATCCATCAGCGTACCACCACGAAATCGTCCAAAAACAGCAGCCGAACTGATAAAAACAAACTTTCGGATTCCTTCTTCTATGGATTTTTTTCCGACTCTGAGTGTCAAATCACGATTAATACGTCGATATTCTTCAAGAAAAAATGCTGAGAGAGTCTGTGGCTGATGAACTTTTGCCGCAACATGAACCACGCCATTGACGCAAAAAGATTGAGACCAGTAATCCTCATAGGAAATAAACCCTCCAGAAGGACTTTCCTTGCAAGGATTGCGGACCACACCGGTTATCTCTGAAGAGGAGGTAATCTTCTTCAGCTTACAAAATTGTATCAATCGGCTTCCAACAAAACTATTGGCTCCTGTTACAATCATTTTTGTCATTATATCTTTGCCACCGTTATGATCGACCAACGATAATCTGATCGTAAACATGATTAATCTGTTGAGCTGTATTTTCCCAACTATACTTTTTCATCACCAACTGGCGAGCTTTTCGACCGATATTTTTCATTTTTTCAGGAGATCGCAACAGTTCCAAAATAGTCAGGGCAAACGCCTCTGCCTCATTGGCTACCATTATTTCGGACGGAGAAGTGGCCATGATCGACCCCAATCCCAGTGAAGTTGTCACAACAGGCAATTCGCACGCCATCGCCTCCAGAATCTTGAATTGCATTCCAGCTCCAGATTGCATGGGGGCTATGGCAATTTGACACTGATTTAATGTATCCGGCATCGAATCAACCGATCCGGTCACTGTAATTCCGGGATAAGTAGAAAATTTCAAAACCTGCTTGGAGGGATTTCTGCCTACAATCGCCAGTGTGATACTGGATAATTCCAAGCAAACGATGGGCCAACAGCAGGTGATGAACCACTCCACAGCCTGAACGTTAGGAGCGTACCACATACTGCCACTGAAAATGAGAGAATATTTTTTCTGCACGTTTTCTTGTGGAAAAAACAATTGGGTATTTACTCCCGTTGGAACAACACTGATGTTTTCTGCCGGTATCTGTTTTCGATCTAAGTCTGCTACGACAAACAGGTGATCAAAAACCCCAGCGAGTGTGGGCTCATATTTACTAACTCGCCTGTATTCTTCAGAATATAACCACTTTTTAGGCGATTTTTCCAAATCAATGCGACGTTTGAGGAATAAAGACATTGAATCAATTAACTCCAATATCTTAGGTCTTTGGATGGCACTTAAATAAGGTGCTGCACGCAATTGAAAGACATGAATCAAATCCAAATTCCCTCTGCACAATTCAAGAACCTTCTCCTCAAATTTCGGGGATCGATAGTATAATACCTGTAATGGTAAGTTGGAGAACGGAGCATGAAATAAAACATTGCGGATGGCCTCCCACTTTGTCAGTTTTATAACATGAATCTCTTCGCAATAGCGGGACATTTCTTCCATCCCATAAAGATCCTCGTCCTTTTCATAAAGGGATAACAGGATGATTTCATGATATTGGTGGAGCGTACGAATTCTGTTATAGGACACAACTTGATCTCCCCCCCCTCTTGGAAAGGGATAAGGGAATCGGGGAGTAACGAATAATAGTTTCATCGACCTTCCTTTTGTGAGGTTTTACCATTTGATGATCCGATCCTTTGTTCGAAAAGAATATTTTGATAGAAACGGACCGTATTGTCCCACGCAAATATCCGTTGTCGATCCAAGCTTTTTTTCCTTAATTCCAGATAGAGCGCCTCATTGCCCATTAGTCGCGTAATCGCATCCTTGATTTCCCTTTCCGAATTGGGATCCACTTGAATGGCGGCATTTCCGCCTATTTCACTCATGGTTCCATAGTTGCTGGTAATAACAGGGCACCCCCTGCGAAAGGCCTCGACAATCGGAAATCCAAAGCCTTCATATAAAGAAGGGAATAATAATCCTCTCGCCTCGGCCAGCAGATGGTTCATCTCCTGATCAGCGACATATCCCAGAAACACGATGGAGGGGTGAACGTCATCCTCAACACGCTTATCTCTCTTTTTCTTTTCCCCAATGACATAAAGTTGATAATCAAATTGAGGCGCTTGTGCTAACTGCTCCCAAGCTCGGATTAACCTTGAAAAATTCTTCCGTTTTTCGATGTTTCCCAAGACGACAAAATATTTTTTTTGAGGAATTGCTAAAGATTCGGAAAAACCTTCCAACAGTGGAATATGGTCGGAACCCAGATAAATCCAGCTCGTATTTCTATTGTTACTGACATTTAATGCGAAATATTCCTCGTGGATCGTTTCACAATCAAAAAAAATCATTTCCGCTCTTTTACAGATTTGAGGGATCAGGACCTGATAGAAATACCGTGGAAGAAAAGGCATCCAATTTTTGTCATGAAAAAAGGTGAAATCATGAAGGGTCAAATAATGAGGAACTGGAGAAAAAATAGGTCCTATGTTTGCGGGAGACCATAAACAACTATATTTTTTCCCTCTTAACAAGCAGGGAAGCCTTATGAATTGCCATAAAAACGGATTCATGGCACTTTCATCTCTCCAAACAAAAGGCTCCAACTCTTTGTATTCTTTGTGAATGGGAAGGTTTGGAGTTAAAATTTCAAAGGGGGTTCGTTCAAAATCAAGACTTCGAATCACCTCAAAGGCAAAGCGACCCACTCCTGTACTGTTCTGAGTAAAAACCTTTCCGTTTATTGCCAGCATTGTCACCATCAGTTTCAATAAGTCTGTTTACAGAATGTTATGGAGCTGGACTATGCCAAATTAAGCATCGTCAGATATTCTGTGGTTCTATGGTTCCACGAAATAGAATGGTAGAATGAATCCGGTACTTCATGATGAAGTTGGGATGCGTTGAGGATTGCCTGAACAAAAGAACGATAATCATTTTCTTCAAAATAGATAGTATTGGGATAATTGCCTAGTAACTGAGCTACTTCTCCCACCTGATTCGTAACAATCGGTAACCCTGTGGAACAATATAGGAACGCTTTATGAGGACACCGATATTTGTTCATTGGCGTATCGGAAACAGGAAGTAGAAATATATCCATTTTCCGCATCAAATGTTCCAATTCACGATCTGGAACAAAACCATGAAACGCTACTTCTTTTTCAATTTCTTTTTCCTTAGCTTTCAACTTTAACTCTTCTAAAAAATTTCCCCCTCCAATTATGTGTAATTGAAATCGTATCCCACTCTGGTGAAGATAAGGAATAGCATTAATCAGAAAATTGAATTGCTCAGCATACGCCTCAATCAAATTTCCCAAGTAACATAGGTTCAAAAACTCTTGCTTGATTTTAGTGGAGATAAGGTATTGCTGACTGGCGGCAAAGGGGAGATAAAAGACCTGTCTGGAAAAACGCTTTTGGTATTCGTTGGCCAATTGCCTGCTTGCGCAAACAATTTTGTCAGCATAACGAAAACTGAGCCACTCATAGAGTCTATAGATGAGTTGTCGATTTCCAGGAAGCATTAAAGATTGTTTGTCTTCATAATCGACAACAAGCAAAAAACGTCTTCTAAATAATATTTTCGTAATTAAAGCTGGAATGAAAATACTTGAACCAGCTCCCATACAATGAACTACGTCAATATTTTTTAGACATACGAGTTTGTAGGTTTTATCAAGTTGTTCCTTGATACTTCCTGATGCGGTATAAATGAATTGAACTCCATTATATTGCTGTTGGTAGGTATCAACATTTTCTTTTTGATCGGAAATCAATATTGTGACCTGATGCCCCATTCTCACCAATGATTCTCCAAGACCAAGACATCGTACAATCCCGGCATTCTGATTTTTATTTCCTGTATTAATGAAGACAAAATTCATTGGCTCTCACCGCAATATTGAACGATTTCCTGATAGACTTTTTCTCCGAATAATTCCCACGAAAATTTTTTACGTTGTTCTCTGGATCGAAGAACTAATTGAGCAACTCGTTCTTTGTCCCGATAAATCACTTTCATGCATTCGGCGATACTCAAGGCATCCTCTCCACAGTAAAGCACAGCATCACCCCCTATCTCTTTCAGTGAGGAGTTTTCACATGTGATCACAGGAGTTTCGTGAATCATGGCTTCAAGAATCGGAAGCCCGAACCCCTCATAATGGCTAGGGTACACCAATGCTTTGGCTCCAGCATAATAAGCGGAAAGTTCTTTTTCATCAACATATCCCGTGAGCAATACTTTCTTCCGTTTCTCCGGATCACTTTCCAGTACCTTGACTATTTCTTCTGTCTTCCATCCCATTTTTCCAATCAGAACCAGTCTAAATTCTGGCGTCACTTCATCCAAAAATCGATAAAAGGCTTTGATTAATTCTGCTACATTTTTGCGGGGTTCTATTGTACTGACAAATAAAAAATAACCTTCAGCCTCGTCTATTACTTTTTTGGTTCCATAATTTTGACAGGAGGACGCTAAATAGCAAGTCTGGACGTGAGGGTTTGTGGACTGTGTATGTTCATAGAAATCGAATTTAGTGGAATCTGAAATGGTCAAAATCAGGTCGTTACGTTTTCCGATTTTTTTTAAAAAATGGATTCGTCTGACATAATTGGAGTACGTTACAAATTCTGGAAATTTGAGAAACGCAAGATCATAAAGGAAAAAGGAAAACTTGCAAAATTTAAAAAGTGGAAAAAGCATATTCATTTCCAGATACAAGTCCACTTTTTCTTGCTTTATTTGGAAGGGAATTACAAAGTTATACCAGAGTTCAAACCGGATTCTGTTTAGAATTTTATACAGAATCCCCTCTCCTTTAACCAAAGCCGGTGGTGTCATCTGAATCAGTTGCAGATCCTCTTTTTTTTCCATCTCTTCCGCGAAATGGGAGCAAACTTTCCCGATTCCAGTCTCATTTCCGCTGAGATGATACGCGACAAAGGCAACTCTTACGGGTAGTTTCATTTTCTACTTTAACCGAGCCAATTTAAATGACCATTTGGATTGATAGATATATAATAACATGTAAGCAAAGACGATGAAGGGGATAAAAAGACTCATAGCGACGATCTGTGCTTGTGCGATTGCGGGATCCGCAACCATAAGCATGGACATATTCACAAAAATATAGAAAAAAATAAAATTAATATTGAGTGACCGTGTAAAGCTAATCAGCAATCCAACGAAGTAGCAATAAAGAATCCCGAACCATCCAAATAAAAAATGTGAATCCACAAAAAGGTAAGGATTCGCCCCGAATCCGGGGGCATTCAATCCCGTGAGATGATAGATCATGCGAGCCATATGGGACATCTCTTCCCATTGTTTCAATCGAAATGAGGAAAGCAACGTGTCAAAGTAATAGGCCAGCTTCTCTATAAAAGAAATGTTATTGAAAAATTTATATCCCTCCAATGTAAAATACCCATAAGTACCTCCTCCTGTTACAAGAAATCGTTGGACGACTAACTCAAGGATCGATGTCCCATATTTTGTGCTAATAATTTGAAGGGTAATCAAGGCTGGAAGTCCTCCCAGAATTGCCAGCAGAGAAACGTTTTTCATAGAAAAAAAACTGATCTTCAGTGCTTTTTGGTAATAAAAAATAAGGATGCCCAGATCAAACAGCATAAACACAAGACCCGATTTGCTAAACCCAAAAATCAATGAAGTCAACAAAAACCAGATTGTTAACACATAAAAAAGTATTTTCATTCGATATCTAAAATAGATCTGAAACAAAAGCGGAATAAATACCAAGCGCCCTGCTACGGATAAATGCTTGAATACCCCATATCCTCCCTGTGAAACTGTTACTTTTACAATATCAGGATTGGCGCCACTGAATATTCCAAAACCGATTTGACTGATGAAAAAAAAATGATTCAAAGAAATAAAGAGAACACTCAGTAATAAAAAAAACACGGTAATAAAACGGGAGGGAACACTCAGAACATTTCCTAATAACGGAGCCCCATTAAAGCGTAGTCTATTTAGGAATGTTGTGCGTAGGCCCAATAGAAGCGCTATCCAACAAAGAATTACAAAATATAAACTAGTACCTTCGAGATTTTGGTAAATAAAAGAATAAAAAATTATAGATACATTAAAGGTCACATTAAACAGGACTAATATTAATGGATCCAGCATGTTCCAGAGCTGTTTCCTGACGAATATCAGACTCCCTCCCAACACGCCAATAAAAATAAAAGTATATAATAAGTAGTCAAAAGAGCTGAGGTCTGGGAGTAACACGATAGATGTTCTGGTTCAGCGTCAAGGGCTGTGTTGATAGAGACTTGGGGTAAAGAGCTATACACTCAAAGACGTATAGATCTCTAATGTTTTTTTTGCGCATTGATCCCAGCTAAAAGGCAACAACCGCTGTTGTCCCATACGTACCAAGTGGCTTATTCGCTCATCAGAATAAACCACATTTTCGATAGCTTGGATCATGTTCTCCGTATTCATGGGATCAAAAAACTCTCCCGCATCACCGATGACTTCAGGCATAGAGCTGGTATTGCTACTCACTACAGGACAATTATGGGCCATTGCCTCAAGGGGAGGTAACCCAAAACCTTCATAAAGTGATGGGTAGATAAAAGCTCTCGCATTTGCGTATAGCTGCCCCATGAGGTGGTCATCACCACTGAATTGTTTCACTTGATCGGCCTTGAACCCAAGTTTGGAAATCATTTCAATTTCAGAGGAAGAAAAGCTACCCCCACCAAAAGCAACAATATCGAAATCTTTTTTCAATTTTTCAGATCTGGTGACTGCTGTGATGAAACCAGCAAAGTTCTTGTAGCCTGTACGATTTCCGACAAACAGCAGATAGGGGCGTTGGTTAACAGTTGTTGGATGCTTTATTGCGATGTTGGAGGTGAAATGTTCAAACCCCAGATGAATCGTTGTCGTCTGCTCTTCAGGAACGTCAAACAATCGAATCAGATCACGACGTGTGTTTTCCGTAATACAAATGATGTGATCAGCTCTTTTGAGAGCTTCAATTTTCGTTTTGGTATAATCATTCCCCTGAGCAAATTTATCAGGAAACAGTTCGTGAATCATGTCATAAACAGTAATGATCGTGGGGCAGTTTTTGGAGCCAGATCTAAAACGGGAAAAATAGGTTTCATGAATAATATTCGGTTTCCAAAGGGAAATGGCACTTTTAGCTATAACCCAGTTGAGCGATAGACAAATTCTGGCAGTTTTTGGGGGATAATTCTGAAGTCCAATTCCACAGACAAGGTCTTTAGGTAACTCTTGAAGATAACGGTTTCGATGCAAAGGGGCGAAGATACGGACCTCTTGATTATTACGACTCAGGTGTTGCGCAAGGCATGTGATATACCTTGATACACCTCCATAGGATTGTAAATAAAAGATCTGATAATCAAAAGCAATTTTCATTCAGTCTGTCAAACATGCATTAGTTATTTTTGACATCAAAAGGTAGTCATCCCAAACCTTGCTTTTAAGCCTTTTTTGCATAAATGTATTTAATCCATAATTGCCCAACTTGAGCAATTTGAGTTTATGCTTGGAGATATTATCTTTTGATGTCAGCATGAAAAAATAGCCTGTATTAAAATAATGTAGCTCAAAATGATTAGCGATATATCGGAGCGTTTTCTCAGTATAAAAAGAAATATGCTGCCCGTGATCTAATCCGTAATACCACCAGTTGTCCGGGGTGGGTATTGGGTCAGGTAACAGCAGTGTTGTAAATATTAAATTGTTCGAAATGGAAAGAATTTTATCTATTTCTTCCATAGGATTAACAAAATGCTCAAAACTTTCAAATGTGGTGATGGCTTCAATGCTGTTTGGTTTTGACTGATCCCACTCAAACCCTTCAGAAAAAAGGTTTTGAGAATATTTATCATCCCAATAATAATCAAATCCGACATCCCTCATCAATCTGACAAAAACCCCATAGCCCCCAGCATAATCCAAATACTTTCCTTGAACATTAAAAAATAATGAAAAGAGAGTGGTTAACTGCCTCGACAGATTCAGGTTTCGCTGCATGTAACCCGTATCTGAAATATTGATGGGCCTTGAATATGCTTCCTCTAACCAATAGGGTTCTTCTGTTTGCAAGAATCCACATAGTGAGCAATGGTAAAAGTCTATTTTATATTTATTCAGTATGATGGCTTCATAAAGCTTATGGGAACTTTTTTGACAAATTTTGCAGTTCATGTTTCAAACATCATTTTAATCTTTTTCCAAACACGTTTATATAATGGTTGTTGGACAAACGAATTATTTGTATAGTTATCGGCCTCAATACACCGTTCGAAAGTATCTGGATGTATTATATTTAGAATATTACCCCTTATTTTTTTTGAGTTTTTATCATTTAGTGAAGTCGTATGCGTAGCGTCTTTACCAAAACCAATATTTGAAATCATATTAACATTTGGAATAATAGATAAACCATTATTGTGCCATAATGTGAATGTCCACTGATAATCCCATGTATCAATTTCTTTATTTTTCACTTTAATAAATGTTTTACTCCAATAATCGTATATTTTTCTATCATTAAAGGTGCTCTTTATGAAGGAATCATCTTGTATTTGGTCTAGTTCAACATGGTAAGATTGCCAACGATTTGCCCAACTAGCCCAACCCCACACATGGCTGTAGCAAGAAAAATAATAACTGGCATCACCTCTCATATTATCCTCTTGAAAGTTGCTACCACCGATATGCCAAACGCTCATATCGTCCTTGTACTTTTCCAATAACTCCTCACAAAACCCATAGAAGCTTGGGCTTGGCAGACAATCATCCTCAAGAATGATGCCCATCTTCTCATGTTCAAAAAACCAGGTAATGGCACTACTTACGGCATATTTACAACCGAGATTGGTGTCCCGAAACAGCATTTTAACTTCACAGTCCCAATCAATACTTTGCGTAATAAAGATTCGTACTGATTTAACTATTTCTTCCTCATCCGGTTTGGTTTTTCTGGCACCATCTGACGCTATATAGAGGCGTGGTGGTTTAGCTTGTCGAATAGTTTCAAATACTTGTTTTGTAGTACTCAGACGATTGAACACCAAGAATAATACGGCGGTCTCCAATGGCTGTGGCGGGATGAACGATGTGTCATTTATCATAGGTATTATTGCAATAAATCAGAATTACTCTGGTCGAAAAAAATCGGGGGAATCAGGATCCATTTTTGTGGATAATATATTGATCCACGAGGAATCTTCCAAACAACAAAAGATATGATTAGTGAATGGTTCAACGAGCACTACCTGATTTTTTTCTACAATTAATTTCTCAATTTTACCATGCAACGCATTATTGATAATATGCTGTACTGTAACTTCAATTTTCCCCTCAAGTATGACAAAAAGTTCTCGGGTTCGTGTGTGAAAATGACCGCCACGAACTGTACCTTTAATGGATGTAATGTAATTTATTTCTTCCCATTTTCCAAAATTAACAAGTCCCTGAATGGAACCTCTTACATCAGAATGAACAAAATAGGGTTTGATGATTTCAATCATGGACACTCCTTGCGGATATATTCATCAAACGTCAGTAGCGCCTTTTGTTGAGCGTAAGGAGAGGCTTTCATCGAGAGATCATAGGGAATGGTTGAATTATCGCCTCTAATTATGGGAATAAGTTCAGTAGCATGATTGTTGAGCAGTTCTTGACAATACTTGGCAAAATCATATCTGGAAAACCGTTTATCTCCGACAATATGAATGATCTCGTGTTTTGTGTCAGAGGATTGCTCCAGAAGAGCCAGGGTAACATCTAAAAGAAGTCCCATGGGTGTGGGGGTAAAGAAGGCATCAGTAAAAAGTTCTAGAGTCTTAGCCTCCTGCAGTTCATGGAGCAGCCAATCAAAAAACACGCCATGCCTCCCCATGACGGCTGAGGTCCGAATGATGGTTCCTTCCATTGGATGGTTCAAGAATAGCAGTTCAGCCGCTCGCTTGCTCCGTCCATAATTGGTTGCAGGAAGCGGGATATCTTGCGTCGTATAGTACCCCTGGCTGCCATCAAATACGTAGTCGGAAGAAAACAATAGAATTCTTGAATTTCTATTATGTTCACTTTGAGATATAAGAAAATTATTAAGAGGCAAAACATTGAGGCGACAGGCTAGATCCCAATTTTCTTCACACTGACGAACGTTTTTATTTCCAGCTACCAAAACGAGTAGCTCCGGCTGTGTTGCCTCCAGAAACTGATCAACCGAGTTTTTGTCTGTTACATCCAGCATCCAGAGCTCGTCCAAGCGTTTATTGGAAAAATAGGTTCCCACGACTTGATTGCGACCATATTTATTCTGGAGACTCAGATACAGGTGAGAACCTATAAAACTTGAAGCTCCAATAACCGCTACTTTCATGATTGCCGTGATCCCATTACAGTATCTTGCCCACCATCATACAATTTATATTCCTTCAAACGATCAACATCCATTGTATTCTGCATTTCTCGGTAAAGTTCAGTCCCTGGAAAAGGGGCACAATTAGACAATTGGTAACTCCTTTGTATATTATCTGGAGAAAAGCCCATTTCTTTCAGGATTTTCAGGTCATTCTCATGAATATCATCAGTCATTCCTGGCATGTTTTTCATCATTGTCAAATGGATCATGACTTGAGGATGGTTATCTGTGACATACTTCAAAGCCGCACGAAAATCTTTCCGTTCAATTCCTTTTTTAACTCGTTTCAAGACGTCCAGATTAAAGGTTTCAACCCCAAAACGCATGCCAACACAGCCACTGTCCACCATCTTGTCGTAGAGCCAATCAGGCGAGCAGTCAAGTCGACCCATCATCGTCCATGGCAGTCCAATATCTTTCAAATAATCACACAGTTTTGAAATACGTGGCGTGCCCAAGTTGAAAGTGTCGTCATCAAAAAAGATACTTTTATAGCCATGTTTAGTAACAGCTTCTTTGATCTCCTGAGTAATTTTTTCGGGAGATCTCAGTGCGACATTACCAAAATACATGGTTTGTGGCCATGAGCAGAACGTGCATTTGAAAGGGCAACCCTTACTGCTATAAATTTGTAACTGGGGTTTTGAAGTGGGCATACTGGGATCATAGTATTTGGTGGCGCTTTTATAATCTCGAAAAGGAAAGGGGAAGTTATCAATATCCTTGAGAACCTCCGAAGGATAAATCCCCTCTTTTTGTTGTGTGGCAACTTCTAAGGAACTAAGAATATATTCACCCAAAAGGAAGTATTTGATTTCAGGATGCTGTTGCTGGATATCCGTAGCTGTTTCCGGATTTAAATGAGGTCCTGCCAGCCCTACATCAGCAAATTTTGACACCTTTTCAGTAAACCAAAGATCAATGTCTAGAGTTGGCGTTGAGCATTCCAAAATCACCAAGTCTGCTTTTTCAGCACGCACTTCCTCTAAAAATTTCAAATAATCATATTCTTCTTCCGCGACGGCATCAAGAATATTAACCTCAAATCCATTGATCTTCAAGTTGCTGGCGGCATATCCCATAAAAAATGGATAGGGAGAATAATTAGGGGAATTCATTGTGAACGGCCATCTTGAGCCAGCACGAACACCATAACGGACATTCCTCCCAAGGCCCATCTTCTGGATAAATGAATAAAACGTCAACGCTCCTTTAATCTTTCGATACCGCGGCTTGAACACAAAGCCCTCTATTTTAAAATTATTTTCAGGAGATGAGTTCTTAGAACGTATATGTGGTGGATTGACAAAAATGACCTTCATAACAAACACCCTATTGAATATAGTTGACAAGTTCTCTGGCACGTACACTAATAGATGCGTGCTGCGTTACATACTCATATCCATTCTGCGCGATGTCATCACGTTCTTTTTCATGAGCAAGGTAATAACGGATTTGTTCTCTAAGCATTTCATGTCCCTCAGTAAATACCAGGCATCCCTGCATAGTCTCTTTAGCCACTGGCACAATATCACTAATCAAAAAACCTTTGCAGGCAAGAACTTCATAAGTTCTGAGTGTAATTACCTCCCAATCAACACAGTCTTGGAGCGTACAGTTTAAGTTAATTTTTGCGGAGCTATAAAGCACAGGGACCTTTTCTTGAGGTATTTTCCCTTTCGATAATTTTTCAAATTCAATTTTGTAGGGAGCGACTCGTTTCCAGTTTTTCCAGAATTTCAGTCTGGACCGTGGTAACCTCCAGTTACCATAGAGACCAAAATTAAACTCAATAGCAGGATAGAGGTATTGCATGGTTCGTTCTTCTCCCTTGATATCATTGCCAACATAAGCGACATCATGACGATAGACTTGCTCTAAACAACGAGGTTGAAAAAAATCCGTATCAACACCAAAGGGCAGAAACAAACCTTCTCCACCAGCATGCTGGTGGAGTTCAAGGAGTTGTTTGGAAAAAAATATATAATGGTCATAACCAAAGTGCGCCAGTCTCTCAAGAAGGTCTGCCGCCTGCTCACCGTATCCTCCATTCTGCAAATAAAGAATATGCCTTTTAGCCAATGATTCCTGTGGTGGTATATCATTGAGATAGACCATAACCTCCAGTTTATCCTTAGGTAGATAATTGGGAGCATAAAGTTCTGCATGACAATCCGGAAATATCTTATTGATGACGTTGCACAACGATTCCCCTAATAATTCATCTCCAATGACGTTTCCCTGAGAGTTGATCGAGAATTTATTCCACTTTATGTAAAAACCTATCTTCATGAATGTACTCACGTTATTGTCTTAAAGTTTTACTTTCCGCCCTTCAATTTCAAATCCAATTACTCTCAAATCTTCTTTGGGCATGGAACGATACCTCTCTAACAGGTTTGTCGGTAAATCGCTTATATTATTATTGTGGTGATGATCGGTAATTTCGTCAAATTTAAGAATTTCAAAATCTTTTCTATCTAAAAATAATTTCCGGTAATCATCTGAGCGTAACTTATTATTGCATCCACCTATCAGATAATTTTCTGCCTGAATCCGTTCCATTGAAAACAGTCCTATCTTCTTTGGGATATATTTCTTTAACTTTTCATCGGACATGGACAAATGAACATAGGGAGGGAAGACTGAATCCACGACTTCTCCCGTATCGTTATAAAAATGATGTCCATAGGCACTTGTCCAGATGGGTGCAAAATATGCGTACATTTTCCCATCTGGTTTTAATACCCTAATCATCTCTTCAAGAGCCTCACCCAGATTGTGAATATGTTCAAAAACATTATGTGAAATGATGAGATCAAAAAAATTGTCCTGAAATACAATTTCCGTAGAGTCCATGTTCAAATGATAATAATTATTTTCTTTGAAAGACTCAGTTTCAATATCAATCCCATAAAAAAAGCAGTCGCTATGTTTCTGCGATAACTTGTAGCTTAACGCACCATCACCGTCACCAATTTCAAGAATCGTCTTAACTTCACCAGTTATTCTTTTATCAATTTTTTCGAAAAATTCCTCTCTCCACGGTACCAAAGATGAACTCAGAGCTTTCTTTTTACCTAGTATAACAAATTTCTTCTCTAAGCGTTTTTTGAGAAAGAGCTTAAATTTTCTCACGAAATAAAGAATCATATTTTCAATATCTTTCATTTTCAGTTTATAATTTAGGCTATTTGATAACCTCATTTCTTATTAAGATGATGACATTCACACTCTGACGGACGCTTGAGAAACGTTGCACCTTAAGTTGTCAACCAATCTTCTTAGCTATTGAAAGGGTCACATTTTTTCTCATTTGCTTAAGATTAAATGTATTCAACAACATTAATACACTTATCCGATCTGGTTTATAGAATGTTGGAATGACCAAAGCGGAGAATATATGGGCAAATATGGTTGCCATGGAAGCTCCAACAACTCCATAATGAGGGATTAAAACCATGTTAAACACAATATTTGATACCGCCCCAAGTCCAGTACATATCGCACTGTAAAACTGCATATTTTCAGTTAAAATCCACTTTCCCTTTACAGTACCAAAAAACACAAATACGGTTGCCCAGATATGTACCTTTAATACCAGTCCTGCGCTCTTATAGGCCTTGCCGTAAAGGAGTGTCACGACATGGTCACTCATCAAAGTCATGATCAACCCAATTCCTATCGCAATCCACACCATGAGTGTATAAAACATTTGAAGTCTTGCGAGATACAAGATTCGACTCCGCTTTTTAGTCTCTAAAATTGCGGGAAATAGTGAATTGGCAATAATAACCGGAATAAAATAAAATACTTCGCTGAGTCTCACCGCCGCCGAATAGATCCCTACATCCATTTCTCCAAGGATATTTTTGATCATAACTTGATCAATACGGATATAAATCATGATAAAAAGGCTAGTTGTTACTAGGGGCCAACTATCCTTCAGCAGTCTTTTTGCCTCCCAAACATCGAAATTTTTATAAAAACCTCCCAATTTTTGAGCATAATAGGCCAAAAGGAGCGAGATCGCTAAAGAGACTTGATCCAACAAACTCACGAGAACAAACCAAAAGATATCCGTTCCCGTAACCACAAAATAAATTTTGAGTATTGAAGAGAGCAAAAGTTGGGCTATTCTGCAGAGTGAGACAAATTTTGAGAGAACTTTTGCTTGAAAATAAAATTCGATCACCTCAAAACTTTGGAAAATCATCCCACTGGCAATAATGAAGATGTAGAGGTTTGTGGTGGTATCGTCGGAGGTGAAAAGTGTGACAGCCACGATGACACCAAAAATCACAATAGAGCCTATGACTTTGAGCCAAAACGCGGTCCCCAAATAGATATCCCGTCTGGAGGGATCATTGACCAAATCGCGGACAACAATTCCATCAAGGCCGAGTCTTGCAATACTTCCAAAGATTGCGGTAAAGGCAATGACATAATTCAATATTCCAAATTGCTCAGGTCCCAGATAACGTGCAACCCATACACCTACAAACAATCCCGCAAGCATTCGTAATATTTGCTCGCCGAACATCCAGGAGGTGTTCTTGAAATACTTTTTAACGCCTTGATGGTTAGTGAATTTTTGGAATTTGTTAATCATTAAGCGGGATACTTGAGAGGGGAGAAATGGGAGGACTATCTTTGGGAATCAGTCTGGTCACCCCAGATCTTCTTGGGGAGGAGACTGCAAGATAAACCCCCTCCTGGTCGGTGATTCCAGTGATTCGTGCCGTTTTAGACATTGGTTTTCCTGTACCATTCGATTGTTTTCTGTAAACCCTCCTCAAACGAGGTTTTTGCTTGGAAACCAAACTCCCTTGTGGCTTTGGAAGTATCCAGGCAACGCCGTGGTTGTCCATTAGGTTTCGAGATATCCCAGGTAATTTTGCCTTCAAAGCCCATCAATTGACAAATTTTATGACCCAGTTCTTTGATTGAAATTTCGAAACCGGCTCCAAGGTTAACGGGGTCTGACTTATTATAACGCTCTGTTGCCAATAAGAGACCTTCCGCACAGTCTTCAGCATATAAAAATTCCCGTGTAGGGGAACCATCTCCCCAAATTTCGACCTGTTGAGCACCCCTGATTTGAGCTTCGTGGACTTTGCGAATGAGCGCTGGAATGACATGGGAAGATTGCAGCTCAAAGTTATCGCCTGGACCATAGAGGTTGACGGGAAGCAGGAAGATCGAATTGAATCCGTATTGCTGACGATAGGCCTGCGATTGCACTAACAGCATCTTTTTAGCAAGTCCATAGGGGGCATTGGTTTCTTCAGGGTATCCATCCCAGAGATCCTCTTCTTGGAAAGGAACTGGTGTATATTTAGGGTAGGCACAGATCGTCCCCAAGGCAACAAATTTTTCAATTTTGCGCTTCCAAGCCTCATCTAAAAGTTGAACTCCCATCATCAAGTTATCATAAAAAAAACTGGCAGGATTTTTCATATTCGCCCCGATTCCCCCGACCGAGGCCGCAAGATGGATAACGATATCAGGGTTTGCCGCATCATACGCACTGCTGACTTTTTCTCGCCGGGTGAGATCGTATTCGCTTTTTCTTGGGATAAAAATATGGTTACACTTTCTTTGCTCGAGTTTTTTGACTATCTGCTTTCCGAGGAAACCAGCTCCTCCAGTAACCATTATCCTTTTTTTCGATAAATCAATCATAGCGTCCATTTTTCAAATTTGATAAAGTTTTATTCAGAGTTTGTATCAAAACTTTTGAGTCGAGTAAGATTCCAAGTCTCCCCGAACCATCATGCGCACTAACTCCTCAAATGAGACTTGCGCTTTCCATCCTAGTTGTTCCCATGCTTTTCGAGGGTCCGCTAATAAAATGTTTACCTCAGCAGGACGAAAAAGCTGTTCATCGATTATCAGATGATCTTCATAATTCAATCCTACCTCATCAAACGCGATCTCCAGAAACTCCTTGACTGAATGTGCCTCGCCAGTACCCACAACAAAATCATCAGGTACGTCTTGATTCAGCATGGTGTGCATGACTTTAACATATTCTCCCGCAAATCCCCAGTCACGTTTGGCTTCGATATTTCCCAACCGCAATTTCTGATCCAGTCCTAATTTAATCTTAGCTATTGAAGAAGAAATTTTTCGAGTGACAAACTCAAATCCACGACGCGGAGATTCATGATTGAATAATATTCCGGAACAGGCAAAAAGGTTACACGCTTCACGATAGTTTCGAGTGAGTTCATAACCCGCAACTTTTGAGATACCATACACTGAGCGAGGGTGAAATCGTGTCGTTTCAGACTGAGGAACAGCTTCCACTTTTCCAAACATTTCCGAAGATGCCGCAAAATAAAAGTGACACTCCGGACACGCTTTGAGCAAGGCAGAAAGCATACAATGGGTCCCATTGATATTGGTAGCCATTGTGGAAAACTCATCTTCGAACGAGTATGAAACAAAACTCTGAGCCGCCAAGTGATAACATTCATCCGGTTTGACTGTCTGAAAGACATTGAAAATACTGGGGTAACTTTCAATGGAAGCCGCATGGAAGACAATTTGATTTTTAAGATGCGAGATACGCCATAAGCGATGGGCCGGATCTTCCAAGGCAATCCGACGCACAATCCCATGAACTTGATAACCCAGTTCCAGTAAATACTCCGCCAGGTAACTCCCGTCTTGGCCTGTAAGGCCTGTAATTAACGCTTTTTTCATTAAGAAGGGCTCTTGTGTGAGAAACTCAGCAAGATCAATAATTATGCGAATTTTGACAAAGCTCCGCCGTTTGCGTTACATTCCCCAATACGCAATAAAAGAAATATACCTTGAAAAGCAAGGGGCCATTTAGATCATTTTAGGCAGGAAAGTCAAGTAAATAAAGCCCAATCACAACTCAGGTGTGTGAGTGAAAATGGCAGTGTTTCCTTCCAGTGACAAACACCCCAATCGCGTTTCCCTGCAATTCATGATGGGAAACTCTGAGGTGGTCGAATAGTTGCATATTTTTACGGTCAAGGAAATTGAGGTGATATTTTTCCTGGTTAATGTAAGGTGAAAAACGTTGTTGATTGCGGGTTTCTTTGTTTATATAAGCGTAAGTGAGGTGATGGGAGCGATGAGTTTGCCAAATTCTATTCTGTGGTTGCCATGGTATATAGGGGCAACTTCCTTTATATTAACGTTGGTGATGACTCCGGTTGTGATTCGAATAGCTCAAGTTGTGGGCTGGGTCGCTCAGCCTAAATCGGACCGGTGGCATAAGAAACCTACCGCGTTGATGGGCGGGGTCGCTATTTACATGGGTTCCACTGTTGCGTTAGGTGGAATTGTTGATCGAGAGATTCCATGGATCAGCAGTTCTGGAGGCGCTACCTTTCTGGAGATTCCCTGGATGATTTGGGGAGGCGCGACGTTTATGTTTTTCGTGGGCCTGATTGATGATGTGATCAACATCAAGCCTGCCGGAAAGTTTGTGGCACAAGTGATCGGTACCAGTATCCTGCTCTTTAGCGGCTATGCGTTTGGAGGCGAATGGCCCGCTTGGGTCAACATACCGCTGACTTTTATTTGGGTTATCGGCATTACCAACGCGCTCAATTTGTTAGACAACATGGATGGCTTGGCGGCTGGCATCGCTGCGATCAGCACCTTTGTGATGGCTATTTTCTCTGTCCTTTCCCGAGATATTGTCACCGCGGGATTGTTGGCCTCAATTACGGGGGCCGCCTGCGGTTTTTTGGTTTATAATTTTAATCCTGCTAAAATTTTTATGGGAGATTGTGGAAGTCTCTTTTTAGGGTATGTCATTGCGGCACTGGCTATTGGTTCGCATTCCAAGATTGCGGCACCAGGAGGGACTTTGGCCGTTTTATTGGTACCTGTGGCGGTGATGGCTGTGCCCATTTTTGATACCACTTTAGTCACATTAGTTCGGTTCATTTCGGGGCGCCCGATTTCGCAGGGAGGTCGGGATCATACTTCCCATCGTTTGGTTTTTCTTGGTTTTTCCGAAAAAAAGGCAGTACTCACCCTCTATGGCGTGAGTTTATTATTTGGTTCACTGGGTGTGCTCTTCAGTTTTATGGAGATCCGATTATTTTATTCCATCGTCATTTACATGGGATTGGGAATGGCGGCCTTCGGGGTTTTTTTAGGAAGTCTGGATGTTTATGAAGGGAAACCGCAAGCGAAGGAAGAAAGTGAGGATGGACTAAAAAAACAGCGTCATGTGGCCATTCAAACCATGTTTCATCAACGCCAATTTATAGGCGCGATGGCTGACTCTTTTCTGATTTATGCGGCGTTTGTCTTGGCTCACTATCTCCGTTTTGAAGAAGGGATTTCCCCTTTACAGCAACAAAACCTTTATCAGCTTTTACCTTTGGTGATTGGAGTGAAGCTTCCGGTGCTTTACCTGTTTGGATTGTATCGGGGAGTGTGGCGTTATACGGGTGCCTCCGAGTTGATAAAAATTATAGTGGCCTCGGCGGTTGGAAGTCTTTTGTTATTATCCAGCACCTCCTTGTTTTTTCCCGCGATCGTGGTATCCCGGTCAGTCTTCATTATAGACTTATTATTAACGGCAATGTCTTTGGCAACAATCCGTTTTTCCTTCCCCATATTACGTCAATACTTTAGTTTGAAACCTCATCACGGGAAACGTGCCCTCTTGTATGGTGCGGGTGATGCGGGAATGCTGTCTTTGAATGCGATTCGGAAAAATGCGAGTTTAGGTTTTACACCAGTCGGGTTTATTGATGATGATGCGTCTTTAAAGAACTTAACGGTTCAAGGCTTCCCAATCCTAGGAACGCTTGCCAACTTGCAGGAGGTTTGTCAAAAACATGATATTGAAGAAGTGTTGTTGACGACCTTCAGTTTATCTCCTGAACAGAAATCGCACGTTTCTGCGCAATGCAAGCAGCTAGGATTATCTTACCGGGAATTTCAAATAAATTTTACCTGAGGATCTCGATTTTTTGCGATTCCGCCCGTTTTGAGTCCACGAAATGCACAAAAAAAAAAGGACAGGACGCTTTATCACGGAACGTTACAATTCCCATAATTATTTTGACAGGACAGGGCAATGAATCCGTGGCGGTAGAGGCGATGAAACTTGGGGTCCAAGACTACTTGATAAAATAAGCTTTTCCCGCTGAAGGTGAGTGTGGCGGGAATGTCTCAAGTGCCTCCTTCCCCCCAAGCTCAAACCGGTTATGAGTGAGGAAACGCTTGAACCACTTTACACACAATCATGGTCACGTCATCAAACTGCTTTTGATCTCCCTTAAATTCATCAGCCTGATGATAGATCTGTTCGATGATTTGCTGTGCCCCCAATGTTGTTTTATTGGTAAATAACTTTTCTGTTCGACTTGTTCCGAACATTTCTGCCTTTGAGTTCATCATCTCGTCTAAACCATCGGTATAAAGTAAAATGGCATCACCTGATTTCAGTTGGATTGAAGCCGCTGAATATTCAGCGGCTTGCATAATGCCCAACATGGGGCCGCCTTCTTCTACCAGAGGTATCCGACACTGATTTCGAACCAGAAGTGCATGTCCATGCCCCGCATCGGAATAACTCATCAAGCCTGTTATTAAATCGATATGCACTGTGTAAAAGGTCATATAATAGGCATCGGGAACCGTATAACTGACGATGTCATTCAGGATCGCATTAATCTCGCAGGGAGAGAGGATACGGGAACTTTTTTGACAAAAGTCCTCAATCAGACGGACTGCGCCATAGACTGAGGCGGTAATCAGAGCCGCCGGAACGCCGTGTCCGGTAACGTCACCAATCAGGATATAGAGATGATTTTCCAGTTTGGTGATAAAACCATACCAATCTCCTCCTGTTTCTTCAGCCGACTGATTAAATCCAGCAATTTCCAATTGAAGGTAGTGAGGATTGTTTTTGGGGAAGAGAACACTCTGCATAGCAGCCGCTGTTCTTAATTCCGCTTCCATTCGACTTTTTTCCACCATCTGCAACGTCAACTCGGACAATCGGATGTGTGTATTCGCTCTGGCTAACAGTTCGCTTTTCGAAAAAGGTTTTGATAAATAATCATTCGCGCCACTGTCAAAACCTTCCAATAAATCATCCACCTGATTTTTAGCTGTCAATAAAATGATAGGCAACTGCGTCGCGTTATACTGCTCGCGTACTTTGATACAAACCTCGAAACCCGTCATTCTTGGCATCATCACATCCAGCAGCAGTAAGTCCGGTTTGTGCTCTTCGATTTTTTCCAGGGCTTCCTGACCATTATTAGCCGTATAGATCTTAAAAGGGTGCAGGGAGAGGTGGTTGATCAGAATCTGTAAATTAACAGGTTCATCATCGACCACTAAAATGCTTTTGACCGCATCTTCGTCTCGATTGGGTTTTATCAGAATGGAAATATTTTCCGATTTTTTCAGAAAACTCTCCTTGATTTTGGAAAGTCCAGAGACGTCAACCGATCGCTGCTGATTTTTGGCAAGGGGCAGTCGAAAAGAAAAAGTAGAACCTTGCCCCTCTTGACTTTGCACTTCAATTTTTCCGCCATGCAGTTCAATCAATTGTTTGGTGATGGTTAAGCCCAGTCCCGTTCCTCCGTAGAGACGGGAAACGGAACCATCAGCCTGTTCAAAAGACTCAAATATCTGCTCTAACTTGTCTTCGGCAATGCCAATCCCTGTGTCAGAAACAGAGATTCTGACAGAGTCATCTTCCTTTTGGGCATCAATCGCGACCTGTCCCTGAGGAGTAAATTTGATGGCGTTTCCGGTGAGGTTTAGAATAATTTGCTGGAGTCGATTCTCATCGGCTTCTACAAGAGGAAGGTTGTCGGGAATACGATTAATCAGTTGGATTGATTTTTGCTGAATTAAAAAGTGTGAAAGATTCAAACTGAGCTGAGCGACTGATTTGACATCTACCGGTTTTAACTGTAGGGATAACTCATGGTTTTTCATTTTAGAAAGATCCAGAATATCATTGACCAGATGGGCTAATCTTTTTCCACTCTGACGGATCATTTGCAGATCGTGAAGCTGTTCCGTTGAAACCGGTCCTTTGGTACCATCCTGAAGCGATTCTACCAGTCCGATAATTCCGTGAAGAGGGGTTCGTAATTCATGGGATGTTTTTGCGAGAAATTCATCTTTCATTTTATCAGCTTTTTTCAAGTCAATCACGGATTGTTCCAGGCGACTGATCAAAATTTGGAGTTGATCCGCCATCAGATTGATTGTACTGCCCAAAGCTCCGATTTCATCATCACTGGTCACCTTGACGCGTTGCTTTAAATCTCCAGTCGCAATCCTTTCCGTCACCGTTTTCAGTTCATTCAGAGGAGCCATCAGCTGTCGAACCAGAAAACCTCCTATCGTAATAGTGAGTATCAACAAAATCCCCGTCCATAACACCATTTCCAGGAGCACTTGATGTGTATTGACGTCGATCACTTTCACCAACTCAACCGCGTTAGCCGTAGCCCTTTCTACCGGAACCACAAGACCCAGACTCCAATTGATATTTTTTAGGGGATGATAAGCCAGATAGGTGGGTTTATTTTTAATCAAAACCTCCTTCAGGGAAGCTTCGCCAAGAGCCATATTTCTCAAGATTTGGTTTAAATCAGGATTTCCTGTCTCCTTAAGCTCAATCCTATCCTGGTTTTCGAGTTGTTCTGGGGGTGCCAGATCCCTTTTCCCCTGAGGTGATGAGGCAATCAGATGCTGCTCCCTATCCAATATAAAAAAATAACTCCCAGGCACATGCTGCTGTTGATTTAATTGGGTGATTAATTTTTCTATAGAAATAGAGATTCCAACGAACCCCCTTAGCTGTTGGTCCAGCCAAATGGGAGCAATCGCATCAATTACCAGATCTTTTCTGATGTCCGCAGGGTGAACATGAACCTGACTCCACAAAACAGAGCGCTGAGGTTGTTGAAAAGCCGATAAGGGAGGAAAAAACTTTACTTGATTCAGGTTAAATTCGGGGGAAAATTTTGACTTCAGATCACTATGGGGATACTCCCAGATCTCTCCAGTGGTCAATACGACATAAGCCTGGATGTTGTGTTCCGCAGGTTGCAATAACAAGCTCAGTAAGTGATCGATTTTGGCTTTGAGCGGTTTTGTGGAATTCATGATTTCACTCATAAATTCAGCACCATAAATAGCAGAATTCTGTGCATGAATCAACTGTTGTGCCTGCATTTTCTGTTGTGTTTTGACCCACTCTAATAGAAAAGATTGGGTCTGTTTTGACAGGATTATTTTTCCTTCTTCACCAATTTGGTCACTGGCTCGATCAAAGGATTTCCATGTTTCAAAGGTCAGTCTCAGGGCCAGGATAAGAATAGAACAGGCCAGTAAAAAAAACAGTTTATGCCAGAAAAGAAGCCTCATTGGCAAACGAGTCATACCCCTCATATATTGTTCCAATCAAGAAATATTTCAGGAAATTGTATAGTATAGACATGCATTTAAATAATTTCACGGTGGAACAGGCATCCTTGCCTGTTTGTGCAGGCAGGATGCCTGCTCTACCGCAATTTAATTTCTGAACATCTATAGCTACCGATGTTATGCAAAATTTTCTGGTCTCCATGGCCATCCATTGAAGAATTCTGAGCTCGAACGGTCAACAACTTTCCAACGCCATAACCTTTCAAATTACTCCTTGTTCTTAGCGACTTTGCGTCTTAGTGGCAATCAAAAAAGAACGGGACATCAGTAAACTTTCTTTTAAAGTTCAAGCTGTCACGATCTTTGCATTTCTCAAAAGTAGTTGTTTAAACTTGGTATTTTTTACTAGGCAGGTTGGTATCGTGAAGGAAAATGGGAATCCAGCAAAACGGGAGAAATGCTGGGGACTAAGCTGCGCAGATGGAAAACTAATGAGTACACAGAAACGGAGAAAAATGGAAATCATTCAAAAACAACCCCTAGAAGATCAATCCATTGACAGAGAATTTTTATACAACACCTTTTATGATAATCTCAGAACCCGACTAACGCCCAACGAAGTTCATTCGATGGGAGCCTTAGGCGATGATTTTTTTGAATTAGTGGATCGTTTTACTTTGGAATTTTTCATCAACCGTGGCGGAGATTGTTTATTATTGGAATTGACACGGAAAGAATTTTTGTGGGAACTCCAAATCTTCGTTAATTTATTCATTCGTGAATGCTGTGGAAATGTTTTAAAACTCAGAGAGTTTTGTAAAAAATTAAGAGAAAAACTTAAGGCGGAAGACTTCCGACAGGAATTCATGGAGGTCATGGCAACCGCATATCAGGAACATTTTTACATTGAAGACTGTAAATCGGCATATTTGGTTTGATCTTTCAAGAAATCCTTATACAACCGGCCTTGTTGTATATCCAAAGATACATTATTATTCGTGTAACTCTCAGCCGCAGCTTTTCGAAGATTAACGCAGAGGAAAGGCTTGTCTCTTAAAGGCTCCGCGTTTATCCGTGGCTGAGTCGTTATTTATCCCTTTCATACTTTCTGATTCCTATCCATCTGAACTTTTCCTATGTCTTCATCAAATACTCCAATATCTGACGGTAAATCGCCTCAACCCCGATCCGGTGAGGGTTCCTCTATAAATACGTGGCAAGACGCCTGGAATGCCAGTCCTGGTCCCAATACCCCCAAAGAAACAGGGATACTTTTTTTAAAAGGGATTTGCATGGGAACCGCCGACATCATTCCCGGTGTTTCAGGAGGGACTATTGCCTTCATTACCGGAATTTATCAAAAATTACTGGATGCCATTCAGTCTGTCAATATGACGTGTCTCCAGTTTTTCTTTCGTTTTCAATTCAAACAGGCCCTAGGCGTCGTGCACCTGCGATTTTTAATTCCTTTACTTTTTGGGATTCTGCTTGCGATCATCAGTACCGCAAGGTTGATGCATTTTTTGTTGAGTGAACATCCTATCCCCACCTGGTCTCTCTTTTTTGGTTTGATCAGTGCGTCCATCATTGTGGTCGGTCAAGAAATCAAAAACTGGAAAAGCACAGCCTCAATTTTCATGTCTGTAGGAATTGTGGCCGCGTATGCTTTTGTTGGATTGATCCCTGTTCAGACGCCTGAAACGTGGTGGTTTATTTTGTTTTCAGGCATAATCGCCATCTGCGCCATGATCCTACCAGGGATCAGTGGTTCTTTTCTGCTGTTGATTTTGGGGAAATATGCTTTTATTACAGGAGCCGTCAAAAACCCTTTTGATCTTCAAAACCTGCTAATTATCATTATTTTCAGCACAGGCTGTCTCATCGGAATTATTGGATTTTCCAGGTTTTTAAGCTACTTGCTGGAACATCATTATACAGCGACGATGGCCATCTTAATGGGATTCATGATCGGAGCAATGCGCAAAGTATGGCCCTGGAAAGAAGTCCTGGAAACCACAATCATCCAAGGCAAAGAGCATATCCTCCGTGAGCAGAATATTCTCCCTCAACTGGATATCCAGTTGGGTATGGCCATAGGCATGATGGTTGTTGGTTTCATCGTTGTGCTCCTGCTGCAACGTTTGGCAAAATCGTCATAGTGTGGTTGGTACGGAATCCCACTTTGGTCGATTACCGTCTCCCCAAAGTGTCACTTGACATATCATTGCTGTATATTATACTTATATTTAGGTATTAAACTATAGTCCCAATAAAACCAATCCGGGGTAAACGATGATTGCTATTAGTGAAGCAAAACCTAAACTCAGTGCATTAGCCACAGCCCACACTCCGACCATCCTCTCAAAAAATGGGAAAGCGCTTTCCGTGATTGTTCCATTTGAGATGTACAAAGAAATGTATAATTTGTGGAAAGAGGCCCAATATCAAAAGGCAAAAACACTCGCTGGAGACTATGAAAACCTGGAATATGTGAGTGAAGAAGAGCTGGACCGGATATTGGAGGATTCAATTTCATGAAGTTTCGGAGATTGCTTTACGAAAAATCAGTTGCGTATCAACTGAAAGAATTGAAGGATGCTGGTTTCGGACAACATGTAGAAAAGATTCGTTCCAATGCTATTCTGATTAAAGTTCATGGAGAAGAACTGTCATCACTCCAACGGATTGACGATTCTGTTCCGCTTTACGTCTTGGAAATATTAGGGCTTGAGTTGGATAGCTTGGATCCCAATGAAGGGTACTTGCTGTTTGTCAGGATTGACAGGGATGCCGTTAGAGTCTTGAAAATCTCGCAGTATACTCGTTTTTTTCCCTGAGTAGTCCTTGTTTTTGACAGATCATACCTATGTATATGAAAA
The DNA here is from genome assembly GCA_051382335.1 of Deltaproteobacteria bacterium TL4. Classification (GTDB taxonomy): domain Bacteria; phylum SAR324; class SAR324; order SAR324; family NAC60-12; genus JBBCAX01. The sequence continues at coordinate 3,303 of JBBCAX010000270.1, read as the reverse complement.
TGAATCACTCCAAATGGATCTTTCATCCTTTTCTGATCTTAATCTACTCCATTGTTGCCCTTTCCTTATCCCTCATTTTGTATATCTACTGGTACATGGAGATCAGTGCGGGACTTGAAGAAGTGGCCCTTAAATTTAATTTGGACCCCGCTCAAGTTCTAAATTCTCCCGCATGGGTTGTGATTCTGGTTCTTTCGATTCTGGTCGGTATTATTTTTACGGGAATCTTTGTCATCTATGTCTATAATCAAAAAACGTCCCACCTTTATCTGATGCAGCGGAAGTTCATCAACAATTTTACGCATGAGTTAAAAACGCCTGTCACCTCTATAAAACTGTACTTGGAAACCTTTTTAAAACATGAACTCCCTCGAGCAGATCAAACGAAATACATTGGTTATATGATTCAGGATGTCGACCGGCTTACTGATAATATCAATCGGATTTTGAACCTTGCCAGAATTGAAAGTAAAACTTACGGCGGCGAGTTTAGGACACTGGATCTTTTTGAATTCATCACCCATTTTTGCAAAAACAATCAGCATCTTTTTCCCAATTGTGAAATCAACATTCATAACCCTTTGAACCGTTCCTGCCCCTATCCCATCAACCCTTCTTTATTTGAAATGTTATTGATGAATTTACTCAGTAACTCTGTTAAATATAATGAATCCACTACGCCTATTGTTGACATCACCTTTGAATTGACCAAGAATCGTTTATGTCTTTACTTTGAAGATAATGGGATTGGTATTGAGAACTCAGAGCGTAAAAAGATTTTTAAGCTCTTTTACCAGGGAGTAAAAGCTCATTCCATGAATGTGAAAGGTTCAGGGTTAGGTTTATATTTAGTTCAAAACATTACGCAGATCCATAAAGGAACCATCACTGCAAAAGTTGGAAAAGAAGGCAGGGGGGCCCTCTTTACCTTGAGTTTCCCTATGAAACCCGGAGGGTAGAGGGATTGTTCCCTACCTTGCACCCTTTTTTTAAAGAGTGTCTGTTCCAAACAAAAGAAGCACTATGAATAAATCAGAAAAAAAAAGAGTTTTGGTTATTGAAGATGAGCAGCATATTGCCGATGGTCTTCAATTGAATTTATCACTACAGGGTTATGAGGTTCTCGTCGCGGAAGATGGCCTTTCCGGACTGCAAAAATGGAAAGAATTTTCACCGGATTTGATTGTTTTGGATTTGATGCTTCCTGCAATGGATGGACTGGCTGTGCTTCAAAACATTCGCCTTAAAAACGAGCGAATTCCCATTTTGATCTTGTCCGCCAAAGGGACCTCCGATGATAAAGTCAAAGGATTTACCTACGGAGTTGATGATTATCTTTCAAAACCCTTTAATCTTGATGAATTTTTATTAAGGGTAGAGCGGCTACTCAATCGATCCTCCTGGAATTCCGCGGATGAAACGGAAAATCAAACAAAATTGGCCTCCAAAATCAAAACCTACAATTTTGGAACAAACAAAATAGATTTTGAATTGTCTACCGCTTATTGTCAATCAGGGATCATCATCCTAACCGAACAGGAAATTAAATTATTAAAATTGTTCATTGTCAATCGGGGGATTCCGCTTTCACGGGAGAAATTACTGGAAATCGGCTGGGGTTATTCGCACAATACCTCCACGCGAACGGTAGACAACTTCATTGTGAGATTGCGTAAATATTTTGAAGTAAAGCCTCAAGACCCTGTCTACTTCAAAAGTCTCAGAGCTGTTGGCTATCTCTTTGATCATGATACGGACTAGGTGATTGTCCAAGAATAGAAGTTGAGCCTAAGTAGGGTGCCGCCGCTTAAGGCATATGAAAAGAATAAGTATGAAAAGATTTCCACCTGTGCAGGTACCTTTTTTTGGCTACTGGCCTAAGACGGGACAGCCATCATTTCAGTAGGTTGGGTAGAGCGGTAGCGAAACCCAACATTCAGGCAGTAATGTCCGTTTTTCGTTGGGTTTCGCTACGCTCTACCCAACCTACGTTTTTGTCCCACTTTAGACCGGTAGTCCTTTTTTTAACCACGAAAAACACTAAAAACACGAAATAAAACCTGCAAAATAGGGTTTCACGGAGGAATTCATTTATTAAAAAATCATTTATTTCGTGTTTTTCGTGATTAATTTTCAAACCACCTGCACAGCTCGAGAAATTTCATTTTGACATTAACCCTGATCTGGCATAAGGATGCACAGTTCTCTATTTTTTCCAAGAATTTTTCAAGAACTTAGAAATCCATTATGCCTTCACAGCCTCCTACGTACATTGATCAATGCACTCCAGTTTTTGCCAGGCATGAGACCTTTCATCCACGTTTCGGCTGGCTGAAAAAGGGCTTTGATAAGGCGTCAAAAGATCAGGAAATTTTTTCTAAAGAAGAGGCTCCAGTCACGTTAGGGGTTGGCAAGAACATGGTCAAAGCCATCCGTTACTGGTGTAAAGCCTACAAAATCATTGATGACGAACAAGGGGTTTTCCGGCCAACTGCTTTCGGCAAGGCACTTTTGCACGATGCGGGCTGGGACCCGTTCCTGGAAGATTCCGGATCGTTATGGCTGCTTCATTGGTATTTACTCAAACTGCCTTCCTCTGCGACAGTCTGGTACCTCACCTTTAACTGCTTACGGCAAGCGGAATTCACTCAAGAAGATTTGCTCCATAATCTCTCAGCGGGCATTCGTGAAGCTTTTCCAAAACTCAAAATCAATGAGTCCTCTGTGAAGAAAGACATTCACTGTTTGCTCAGAATGTATGTGAGACAATCGCAAAACAAACTGACTGAAGAAACCCTGGATTGCCCCTTTGCGGAACTGTCACTCATTCATCAGACGGGAAGCAGTCACTACGTCTTTCAGTCTGGCAGCAAACCAGGGCTTGCCTCAAAAATCATTGTCGCCGCATGTCTTGAATTTTCAGCGATCAGCGCAGAGAAGACACAAACCATTTCCATGTCGCGGTTGTTGTACAATAACGGCAGTCCCGGTAGGGTCTTCAAACTCACAGAAAGCGTCCTGTATCATGCCATTGAACAGGTCTCAAAAACCTTTCCGGCAATTGCGCTGTCTGATACGGCAGGACTGATTCAATTTTCATTTAATGACGATCCTCAAACACTGGCCAATGCGCTGCTTGAATCCTATTACCACAAACCGAGCCAATAATGCCCACTCATAAGTGTTCGTGTTTTAAATACTATGATTTCAATCACATAAACAGCCACCTTCTTTATATCCCGCTCCTCAGTTCTCTATCCAATCGCATCAAGGATGTTTCCCGATGTTGATAATTTGGATCGA
>JBBCAX010000269.1:0-1094 GCA_051382335.1 Deltaproteobacteria bacterium TL4 | reverse complement strand
CCAGGAAATCGTCTCAAATGGCAGGTCAGGCATTAAAAAAGCTGTAATTTTACTCACAGACGGACAGGCAAATTGGATAATCGGAGGAACTGCTAAGGTTGATCTGTCAATTGCCGAATCAAAAGCCCTAACCGCAGTTACAGACGGTTTTAATACCAGTAAAACTGTTTTCTTCACCATCGGCTTCGGGATCGAAGGGGGTATCGGGCAGGACGGATACAATTCTGCATTCCTGCAAAAGATAGCCACTCTCACCGGTGGAAAATATTACTATCCTGCTCCGGGTGAACTACAAGCAGTTTACCAAGATATATCGATGTTAATTGGCAAAGGACTTCTCGGAGGATTTAGCTTCAATGATGTAAATGGCAATGGGGTCTTCGATTTAAATGAACCCAAGCTAATCAACTGGATCGTTCAGCTTGTATCCGTAACCGGTACGAAAACATTCATAACTGACGTAAACGGTGAATACACCATAAACGGACTTTGTGACGGAGATTACCAGCTTAAAGAAGTACTCCAATCCGGTTGGAAGCAAACACTTCCAACCGCTTCCAGCGGATATTCCATAACCATCGCCAACGGCAATTCATTCACAGATAAAAATTTCGGGAACGAGATTATTAAAAAAATACCTCCGTGTGGTTCATATGGCGATGTTGACGGTGATGGTTACGTAACAAAAAATGACGCAGATCTTGTGCTCAAATATGCCGTAGGCTCTATGACTGTACTTACAAACGGTAAAAAAAACACTTCCTTATATAGAAAATTTAAAATTCGATACACGAAGGAAGAGTCAAATGACTTTGCGATGATGGAGGAAGTTCTGAGAAGAAGATTCAATCATCCCGAGTGGCCATTTCCGGATCTTTTGGTTGTGGATGGTGGCAAAGGTCAAGTTTCCGTTGCCCTTAAAGTTCTCAAACGCAAAAATCTGGAAATACCACTTATCGGTCTTGCAAAACGGGAGGAGACAATAATAACCTCTGATTTGAAAGAAATTCATTTACCAAAAGACTCAAAAGGTCTTCTTTTGATCATGAGAATTCGGGATGAGGCTCACAGATTTGCCATAACTTATCACCGGA
>JBBCAX010000268.1:0-2494 GCA_051382335.1 Deltaproteobacteria bacterium TL4 | reverse complement strand
CCCCCTGATCCGAGCCATCCGCCTCAGTAGCCGGAAAAGTCACCTCAAGCTCAGACTCATAATGCTGCACCCTACTCCCATCAGCCCCTAAAGTTTCATAATAAAACGCAAAAACCCGATCCTCTTCCGCCGTCCCCTCATAGTTAAACCGCAATTTCAACTTGATCTCCCCCGTATGCCCCACCTTCAACCGAAACGTAAGTTGCTCCTGACTCCCTTCCTCAATCGAAACTCCCCGCGACCCGTCGAAAGTGACCACTTCCAAGCCAAGGCCTCCATTGTTCCAGTATTCCTGCGCGTCAAACTTTGGCCAGGTTGAAGCCTTGGTATCACTGGAACCCAAACCATAAATCTCGTATCCGAGGGTTTGCTCGCTAGTAATCAAACCCAGTTCATCACCGGATTGAATCACACGATCTTGATCATTGTGGCTTTGTTGGTAATTTTCGAATTTTGTTTTCAAAAGATCAGAGATCGTTTCTAAATTCGAAAACCGATGAATCGTTCCGTCTTGCAGTTGAAGCCAAACCGCTCCATCGGTCACATGATGAATTAATCCACCAACGGGAAGATAAACTTGGGCTTGGCCTTTAAACTCCTGGTGATAAGAGATTCCAGTTTCACCCTGTAATTTGCCTGATTCGGTTGGATTAAAAAATTCATAGACGGTTTGGGGCAACATCGCGCCTTCAGCTTCAGGACGGAGGAGATGGTACATAACAGCTTCCCAGCGTGTTGTCGGAGCGGGGATGGCGGAATTGGGAATATTTGATGGAGAAGAAATTATAGTGTTTTCAGTTAACGTGTTCCAAGTCTCAACTTGATCTTCAATAGCTTCAATCATCTGAATCACAACTAAATCTGGTGTAAAGGGTTCTCCGCCTGGCACTTCTTCTTTAGCGCGAGTAAACATCAAATCTATGGAAGATCTCAATTGACTCAAAGGCCGGAGCAATTGTTCAGGATTTTCCAGGTCATAGTAATGGTAAATACTGTTTGAGATGGGCTGTGTTTTACTTTCGACAACCTCAAGAAACTGGAACATTTCCGGCTTGTAAAAGGTTTCCCATTGTACAAAAAGCTGGTTGATTTTGTTGGCGTCTGGGGCTGGATTGCCCAGAGGATCAGTCGCGGATAAAGCGTCCTTGAGTCCATTCATCGTGCGGGTCAGATTTCCTAAAAGCTCAGTAAATTTCAATTTAGACGTATTGGGGGAAAAGGTGGTTCCCGCTGTAAAGGAGTCTGAAAGTTGGTTAATACTTTCCCAAAGACTGCCTTGTACTTGTTTCACTAAACCCGCGTCACTATCAACGATTTCCGCTTGATAGTCAAACATGTAATTGGAACCCGTCAAACTTACTTCAAGGGGAGAAGTTTCACTTTGAAAGTCCAGATCCGTTTGTACTCCAACAGTAAAGTAAGCACTTTCAGCGCTGGAGTCCCCAGCGTCAGTCATCACATAGGTCGGAAGTGCTTTGGGAATTGAGACGGCAATCGTGTTTGATGTGGCTAAGATCCCCTTAAAGTAGGTGTCCACGTGCTTCGATTGAAGTGAAAGCTCGATATTTTGGTCCACATCCGCGCTTAAACGCGCTCGGAACAAGGTTTCCTCGCCTTCCGCCAAAAGTTCTTGGGAACCAAAAAGTGGGACCAACTCAACATTAAAATGTCCGTAGGTGTCTCCTTTTTTTGTTTCCCAATAATCGGAAGGATCAAGTCGAACCGAAGCGTATTGATTACCGCCAAGCGTTGATCCCATCTGGATTTCATAATAAAGAACCGCGTCTTGCTGGAAGGGAAAGTTTATTTGAGAGATCCAGCCAATTTGTTGTCCCGCTAAGACTTCCTTCCCCAAAGCCAAGGGGGTTTTTCCTAAGTCCAAGCCTGAGATTTTGTGCAGGGTTTGATCATGATTCGCTTGAATGATGATATAGTTGTCCGCTGTTGAACTCCCCTGATAGATTTCATAGACGGTTCCTTTGACTGGACTATAAAAGGCTTGAGCGAAAATGTCTTTTTCAATCTCTATTTTTATATCCCCTGCCACTTGATTTGGGTTTTCATCGGAAGCGCGTCTGAATTCAAACGCTTGAACTCCTGAGTCTCCTCCGACCATGATGTTCAAGGCGTTATCCCAACTCGCGGGTGTGGCTCCTGGTCCCCCTTTTGCCCAGTATTCAACAGCGTTTGCTCTCTGTTCTGAACTATATGAAGTTGCGATTTCATAAAGAAAACTGGCATCAGGATCACCGGCAATGCCACTGGCATCTGGGTTCATTGTGGCTAATCCAAGGACTGTCCCAGCCGGTAAAAACTGCTTCGTGAAAGCGTAATCCTCAAAAACAGGCAGCATCATTTCAAAAAAAACAGGGTCCAAGCCTGAAAGTTGATGAACCGTTCCATCGATCACACTTTCAATGTGAAGCGTTTGCGTCTTTTCATCCACCAGGATCACTCGTCCATTGACAGGATTTCGAACCGTGATTTTTCGTAC
>JBBCAX010000267.1:0-10503 GCA_051382335.1 Deltaproteobacteria bacterium TL4 | reverse complement strand
TCGTATTAGAATTAATGATAGGTTTGGCCTGAAAAACGGGAAATAATAACCTTGCATTAATTCATTCATAAAATAAAACCACTGATATTATTGAATAATTAAAACTAAAACCATGAATCAAATGTTCAAAGTCCAGAATAGATACGTCCTTGAATTAAGCCAAGAAGATGTTGCAACACAGGCTCAAATTCGCTATCGTGTTTTTTTCCCAAGCCGAGTTTAAGCATCAATTGCCGATACACTTTCGCGTAGGCCAGCTTCGCGAAGGAGTAGGTCAGCGGTGTGGTCACTCCACAGAAACTTTCTTGTATTCTTAAGTTGTCCCAAACCACCTGATCTTCTTCATAGGCTTGATAATAAGGGAGTTGGGTGATCGGACGAGTTTGCAAGATATAGAGTTCCTTGCGAGCGAAAGTCCACTCGATGTTTTGCGGAGCTCCCATCAATTCCGCCAAGTTTTTTCCTCTCATGACTAAAAGACGTACCTCTTCCTCAGTGAGACAAGGGCGGTTGCTTAATAAATCTCCGACATCACAAGCTTTCACGCCTTTACCTTGTTCCTGATCGAAAACCATTTGAGTCTTTTTTTCCCTGAGGCACGAAACCACGTTGCGGTCATGCAAATCAATGATGTACTCATCAGCATCACTGGCGCCAGACATAATGCCTGTGCCCATGCCATAACCCGCTGAAACCACAGCCTGTTTTCTGCTGCCATTATGAGGATTCGCCGTACACATCACACCTGACATTTCCCCCTCAACCATGACTTGAACGATCACGGCCATTTCGATTGAATCTAGAGGCAAGTGATGCAGAATTCGGTATTGAATCACACGATCGCTAAAGGCACTGGCGTAGCAACGCCTGATCGCCACAGCAATATCAGGGAGTTCTTTCTGAAACAGAAACGAATCCAGCTGTCCCGCAAAAGATAAGGTTTTAGATTCCTCTCCAACCACGGAGGATCGAATCGCAAAGCTATTGTGATTGATAGGCGTTAAGGCTTCTAATTGTTTCTGTAACTCCCTGCTAACAATAAGGGGGAGATCTTGAAGAATTATTTTTCCTCTGAGGTCCTGAAGTCGTTTGGAACACTCTGCGGAGTCAGAAGGTAAGTCTCGCATTTGTTCCTCAATCCATTTTTTGCCGCCAGCCTGTTTTAGATGCAGGTCAAAGGCGGAAGTGGTCAAGACCACCCATTCCGGAACGGGAAAAGCATTGCGGGTAAGCCATGCTAAATAAGATGCTTTTTCTCCAAGTAATTCTTTATCACATTGAAAAGCCTCTTGTGAGGGAAGTACATACTTTGATGTCATTGAAAACTCTTACTTTAATTTTGAAAATCGGATAATTCTTTGGGGTCATGCGCACAAAAAATTCGCACCTCCGAGGAATGTTCACGGACTAGCGCTCGTAAACGTTGTTGGTTGTGCAAACGCATTTCCCTGTCAAACTCGTTAAAACGTTGCAAGAGCGAGAAAGCTGGGGGACAGTGATAATGGTGAGGGTCTACCTCGCCGTGATAAACGTAAGCATCGCCACAGTGCAGTAACCATCCTTGAGGCGTTTGTACAGCAACAGCACAGTGTCCTCGGGTATGACCTTGCAACGGAATGAGTAAAACCTCCGGGGCAACATTTAGTAGCATTTGAATGCGTTCAAAACCAAACCAACGTTCCCCCTCTTCTACAAAATGGAAATCCCATTCGGTGTGATATTTCCATTGAGCCTCCACATAACGGCTTTGGTCTTTAAATGCATGAGGGGGTTGAGCTGCGGTATATTCTTCTGAAAAAATATGGATTCGCGCTTTAGGGAAATCTGAAATTCCTCCGGCATGATCCAGGTCGAGATGAGTCACCACGATATGACGAACCTCTTCCGGTTGGAATCCTAACGCTTTAATTTGTCGCAAGGCTGTTTCTTCAGGGGCAAGACGTGGCCCTGTGGAGACACGAAAGAGTGTTCCCAGCCTTTCAGGATTATAAATATCCTGAAGTCCCAAGCCTGTATCGACTAAGATCAATCCCTGATTGGATTCAATCAGTAAGCAGTGACAGACTAAATGAGCAGGAAATAAAAGCTCTCCTGCACTTTGAAGTCTAAAACCTGAAGGACAAAGGGTCGCGCAATTAAGATGGTGAACTTTCATGGAAACTCCTAAGTGTTATGGATTAACTCTAAACTCCTTGACATCCTCAACGTGGCAAGTTAAAGGAAATTTAATTCCCTTACAAAAAATCATTTTAACGAAAGTTGAAGACCCTTTCTAATGTTACCAATATTCTCAAGAGGAATTATGAAAAACGCGATATTATGGATATTCTTGTTATGCTTCCCCCTAGCCGCATCTGCCCAGAACGAAGGTGTTGAACGCCTTGATCCCAATTCACCATCACGTGTTTTTCAGATTATTCCCTCACCTGTGGAAATGATTGTTTGGGGGAAAGCCTTGGATATTGAAACTGAAATTACCGTCAGCCTCAACATCCTTACTTATCAATATAACAAAAATAATCAACAAGAGGGAGCAATTTATTTAGGGAGAACCCTGGCGATCATATTATTGGCCTCCGAGCGTATGGACGACCGTACCCTGGGACGGTTTTTAATCAAAGTCAAAGAAGCTTTAAATGCGCTTGAGGTGAAACAAGAATATATTGACGAGTATGAAGGTTTACGCTTACGCTTTGAAAACCGGACGATTTCCAGAGATGACTTGGTTAATCGTCTTGATGTCGCTTATGCTCAACTCGTTTCTACTGCGACAGAGGCCGATAGCAAAAATTTGGTGTATCGGATTATCCAGGGAACAGCCTGGGTTCAAGGTCAAAACTTATTAGCGACCTCAATCAAAAAACAAAACAAGTATGAATATGCGAAACTGTTACTGGACCGGCCTTCTGTCACCAATTTCATCCTCAAAGCCTTGGAAGAAGCCAAAAAAGAAAAACAACCCGCCTCAGAAATTGATCCGCTGATTGAATCAATGAACATTTATTTGGAAGTGACCTCCCTCAGCAAGCTAGGTTCCGAGGAAGTCAGCACCATTATTACTGAAACCGATAAATTCTTAAAAAAATACAAGTAGTTCCCTTTACCAAGAGCGATTGAAAAATCACAATCTTATCCCTGTTGTCTCGGCTGAGTTCGGTAGCCGAAAGCAGGATGGCACAATAGAGCTGAAAAGGGGCTGCGATAGGGAATGAAATCAGAAAAACGACAGTATTTTCGCTTATCCAATAAAACACCTGTGGAGGTGCTATTTGAAGATCAAAGTTCCATTACGACGCATGTCACTGAAATATCGTTGGGGGGCATAAGGTTTCAGTGCCCGCAATCACCGTCATTGGACAGTCAGGTTTCGCTCGCCATCAAGGAAGATCTTAAGATTCAAGGACAGGTTGTTTATGTCCATCCACGATACCAGCAAAACGAAGTTGGGGTACAGTTTACCAAGTCAGAGTTGGAAGAGTCTCAACTGGACCGTTTTCTTCTGGAGTTGCGGAAAAGCGACTTTCACAAGGTTGGTGTGGAGGGGTTCAAATTATTAGTCCATTGTGTGGCTTTGGACGGCATTCGAACGAAAGAAAAAGAGCTGCTGCGCGAATGGCTCCAACACTCCCAATTTCCTTTGGAGTTTTCGGAAATCATTTCAGAACTCATCGAGACGCCTCCCTCTGCAAATGTGGTGTTTAAGCGCATACAACAATTTCTGCTGGCCCATAAAGAAGATACCGTGATCATTAAGGCTCTTTTTCATAATTTGGGCTTATTGATGAGCTTGGAAAATACCATCAGCCTTCATGAGAAGCTCATTGTGAGAACCATCATGGAAACGGTACGAGGACTGACGGTTTATCTGGATGAGTTCAATAATCCCTTTTTAATTCAAGCGGCACAGCATTATCAAAACACCAAGGAATATATCTTACGTCGACTTAAAGCCATTTGGATCCAATATCCGGAGGCCGAACGCTCGTGGGAACCCACCGAAAATGAACTCTGGATTTTGTTTTTAACCACTAAAATTGGTATTTTATTCACGTCAGCTCAATTCATCGACGCGCATTTGGAGTTATTTGATTATCTGATCCAGTCTATCCTGCCTATTTCAGATCACATTCGTCAAACCTTGATTCAAGAGAGCACAAAGATTAAGGAAATTGAGGAATCAGAGCTGGTTGAAGAATTTTTATTGGTTGCGGACCCGGATCAGCGTAGTTTTTTGATTGAAACCATGCGGGAGTTGATGCAATCCCAAGCCAATTTATCTGAAGAAGCGATTGAGACCTTCATGGCACTGGTTAAAGGCAGAGGACGGATTACGAGTTTTTCCGCGAAATCTGAACAGAAAGCCCCAAAGGTCTTAAGGATTGGCTGTAGTCCGGATAATGATCTGGTGTTACCAGCTCATCTTCACGTTGGCCAATGTGTTCAGATCGAGATCAAAAATAACCAATTCCGGATTGTCTCGATTGATCAACTCTCCTTTTCCCTAAGAGGAAGGGCTTACAGAAAATATAAGGGCACGGAATCCTTTGTGGAGTTTCGTATTGAACAAGTGGTTTTATATTTTTTCCCTCAAGCCGGTATTTTGTTTTATGAAACGTCCCCTTCCTATTACTTGTCCCTCAATAATTATGATGTGTTGGTTCCCAATCATCTGTCCTTGAATCCCTTTAATGATAAGAAACAACTGGTGTTACACCGGTTACAAGCGGTTTTTAGAACAGGTGAGTTTGTGGGGATATTTGGTCCGACAGGTTCTGGTAAATCCACCTTATTGCTGTCGCTGTTGAATCGATTTCAAACTATAGGAGAAGTTGGCATTGAAGGGATGGATTACCAGGATTATTACCGGAAACATTTTCAGGAAATCGGTTATGTGCCTCAGGATGACGTTCTTTATCGCGATTTAACTGTTAAGGAGACGTTGTATTATTCGATTTCATTGAGAGGTCTTGGTTCCAATAAACAACAGATTCAGGAACTGATCCATCGCACTGTCGCGGACCTGGGGTTGGAAAAAGCGTCAGAGATTTTAATTGGAGACGATCAAAAAAAGGGCATCAGCGGAGGCCAGCGCAAACGGGTCAATTTAGCCTTGGAACTGTTATCTGAAAATACCCTTATCTTGATGCTGGATGAACCCACCTCGGGTCTTGATCCTGGAACCGAATTACTGACCCATCAGCTTTTAAAGACGCTTTCTCGACGGGGTTTGATGATTTTGATGGTTTCTCACAGTTTGTATGATGCCACCATCAATTTGCTGGATATGGCGCTGATTTTAACAGATCGGGGAGAAATTGCCTATTTTGGACCTGCCATTGATGCCAAGGAGTATTTTCAAGTTGATACCCCGGCAGAAATTTTCAATGTCCTTTCAAAAAAATCCTCTAACGAATGGGCCGAGCAGTTTAAGCAAATCGAAAACCGCTATTATCGCAAATATGTCCAATTCCGTTTGGATTTAACGCATATCCGAAATATTTTAGAGTCTCAGTCGAATGACACACTGACCCCTAAATCCAAACGGAAAAAATTATTAACCTCCCGAGTAGGAACCAACGTTTTTACGCAATTCTGGGTTTGTACCCAACGTCTGTTTCAACGACAAATCCGAGATGGACAGTCCTTATTATCACGAACCGTACAGTCAGTTTTACTGGCCTTGATCATGCGTATCGCTTATGTTGCGCCTGAAAGTGGACTGTTAATGTTGCTCAGCATTGTGCCCGTATGGTTAGGGGCAACGATGAGTGTTCGTTCTATTAATTCAGAATCTTCAATGTTTTTGAGGGAATATCGGTATGGAACGGCAATCACGCCTTACGTGTTGTCGGTGTTTTTTGTAAATGCCTTGTTTGTTTTAGCCCAAACCTTCATCTTCCTGTGCTGCTTATATGCCCTGATCCCTTTCGATTTGTTTGGCTTTCGCTTTACCGAATTGCTACTGATTATTTACCTGACCAGTTTAACGGGAGTAAGTCTGGGAATGATGTTGTCCACCCTGTTTACGTCCCAACAAGCTTCGGTTAATGCGCTTCCTGTTTTTTTGGTCCTGATGATCCTATTTGGAGGGAGTGTCATCCCCCTCAAAGAAATGGGGACGCTTTCCTATGCCACGGCCCATTTGACACCGACACGGTGGGCGTTGGAAAGCCTGGTCTATAAGGGGAATTGTCTGGTGACCAAGGTTCCTAATGGCACCCCGTGGGAGATTTGCGGCAACATTGATGAAACCTTGGGAAAACGACTGAGCCAGGGAGGACTGTTTCCACTGGATATTGAAGCGCCCGTTTGGGAAAAACCCTGGTATGAAACCTTATTCACTTCAAATACCACGCATCCAAAGATAGGAGTCGGGTTGCGTGTGATGGGGTTTTACCGACAATTAGAATGCTCCTTTGAGGATTATGATACCTGCCCTCCCGCCTTGATTCATCCACAGAGGATCAAGTTACTATTGGCAGGATTTGTGATTATAATCTTAATAACCTGTGGATTCATGCTATATGGACGATATAAAGACCAACGATAATAAAGGAACTATGAGGGTTTTAATTATCATGTTAACGATCATGCTGGGCTTGTTTTGTCATACTGCGGTTTTTGCGATACACCCCAAAGCCAAAGTAGATGTTGCCCGGTGTATTACAGAGTTTTCTGAACAATTAAAAGCTCAGTTGGGTGTCCGTCTGTTTAACATTTCTCCCGACTCTTTAACGTTCGAGCAAAAGGCAGTGCTTTATCGAATGTTTTTAAGGAAAGAAGCCTTTTATGTTTTTGCGGTGTGTAGCGAAAAGTCGATTCCCGCAATAAATATCAAAGTCTATGATTCCGAAGGTTATTTAGTGATTCAGAATAAAAACCCTGGACAACGTCCCTTGGTGAGTTTTCAACCCAAGTCCACAGGACCGTATACGATTAAAGTTTTCTCTGAGGAGGGGTTTGGGTATTTTTCATTGATCACCATGTTGAAAGTTGTTGGCTTGCCGTAACTCCTCACCGAATCTTCGTGGTTTTCGTGTCGGAGCCGTTACAAAAAATCTGGAATCCATTGTCCTCAAATGGACCTGCCTCAAATCCAAAATTCTTTTGTTTTTAATTGATTATCCCATTTCAAGTCGTTATGAACTGTACTAAGTCTTGGACAATCATTTGTACTCAGGGGATTGCTGCTCATTTTCGTGCTTTCCCATTATTGATTAACTCTCTTTTATTCACCCCCGATTGAGCAAAGGAGCTCCGATGAAGCAACTATTCTTTCCCTTGATGTGTGTTTTTAGCATCTTGTTATTAAGCACTAATACGTTCGCACAAGGTGCGCTATCCCCTAAATGTGATTCGTGTTTGATGAAAATTGAATCTCTCGATCAGCCCGTTAATATGACAGGAAACTGGCTGTTTACGCGAGATGATGAAGAACGCAATAAAGAGGTGGATCTTGATACCTCCGCATGGAAAGTGGTTAAGGCTCCCGGGCCCTGGAAAAAAGTCTACGGTGATGGCAAGGTCTTTAAAGTGGGTTGGTACCGGGGGGTGTTTGAATTTAATCCCGAGCTGATCGGACAAAAGGTCACTTTTCTGGTCGACCTTTATATGGGAAAACTTCAGGTTTATCTGGATGGTCAAGAGATCTATCGTAGAGGGGAGAACAATAAATACGCACGTTACTACTCAATTCAGCCGATCCCCGTTCAATTTACGATTACCCAACCACGGCATGTGATTGCCTTTCGGGTGGACACCATTCTCATGACTGGGGTCTACCAGCTCCCCTTTCAGCTCAGAGCCTTTAACCAGGATGACAGCTATGTCGGTTTGTTCCATATTTGGGGAGGTGAAATCCGGATGTTGGCAGCACATGTGCTTGCGTTTTTTGGGTTATTTTTTACTCTTGTCTATTGGAAAACACGCTATCCCATTTATTTGGTGGCGGCATGGTTAAGTCTTTTTGTCTATCCCTTCTATGGCTTTCCTGGAGAAGTGTTCCTCCAATTTTTTGAGCCGGAACACTTACTGATTCTTCACTATGTCGGTATTGCTGCCCTCGCTCCAGCTCTATGCACTTATGCTCAGTTTTTTTACAAATTTTACCGCAAAATCAATCTAGCCAACGCAGCAATTTATATTTTCCATTGTGTCGTTTTTAGCTACTTGGCTTTCAATTTCAACCTGGCTATCTTCCAAGAGTTGAGGACGATTCTCTTTCTATACACAGAAATAATGTTAATGGTGACCATCTATATTTTCGTAAGAGCTATCTTAGATAAGAGGAAAGGATCGGTTCCTCTTCTTTTAGGATCGGTTGTTATGTTTGCAAGCGGCGCACATGATATTTTACTGGCTCTGGGTAAAATTGATTCAGTCGCTATGGTTTTTTCTGGGGCCTTGATTTCAACCGTGAGCATCCTATGGGTCACCAGTAACATATTTGCTGATACTTTTGTTCAGAATAAACAACTCGTTGGCGAATTAAAAGGCATGAATGATCATTTGGAAGATTTGGTGGAGGAACGGACTCTTCAGTTGCGCCAAAAAACCAATGATGTCCTCAATATGCTGGAACATCTCCCTGAAGGAATCCTTACTCTAACTAAGGGGAATCTCATTCATCATGAATACTCGCATTATCTTGAAGAAATTTTAGAAGCCAAAAATTTTGCGGATAAGAATGTGATGGAGGTGTTGTTTAAAGATTCAGATCTGGGATCCGACACCTTAAACAGCCTTGAAACTTCACTGCATGCGATTATCGGAGAAGATGAAATGAACTTTGAGTTGAACCAGCACTTGTTGGTTCAAGAGTTCAAAAAGACATTACCCTCAGGCAAGTCAAAAATATTGGAATTGACCTGGTCTTCAATCTGTGATGACAATGATTGTATTGATAAAATCATGATTTCAGCGAGAGATGTGACAGAACTCAGAAAATTACGGGAGGCCGCCTCTGAACAAAAAAGAGAGCTTGAAATCGTTGGGCAGATATTAGCGGTTTCTCAAGAGAAATTTCATGAGTTCATCCAATCTTCTGAAGAATTTATTGGACAGAATAAACAATTGATTGAAACCCACAAAACCAAGGATCCTGAGGTGTTGAGTTCACTCTTTCGTAATATGCATACCATCAAGGGAAATGCCAGAACCTATGCGCTTTTACATTTAACCAATATTGTTCACGAAACAGAGCAGGAGTACAGCTATTTGCAAAAAGAGCCTGACAGAGAATGGGACCAGCAAAAGTTATTGGCTCAATTAGGTCAGGTTGAGAAGTCGATCCACGAATATGCTCGAATCAACGAACAGAAACTCGGACGTAAGGGACCGGGGCGACGTGGAAATGTCGAAAAGTATCTGATGGTCAAAAAAGAATCTATTTCCAATGCCATCCAATACCTGAGCAACGCGGAACCCAACAGCGTTGAACAACTCAATCGCGCGATACAGAATGCCAACTTTGTTCTGGCAATTTTAGGGACTGAGAAACTTAATGATATTATTTCAGGTGTTATTGATTCCATCCCTGCGTTAGCACAAGAACTGGAAAAAGCAACGCCTCAAATCACCATCAATGATAACGGTATCCATATCCGTAATCAAGCGTTTGGCTTGTTGCGTAATGTGTTCATGCATATTTTCCGTAACTCTCTGGATCATGGTATTGAAGTTCCTGAAGTACGCAAAAAAAGTGGTAAATCACCAGAAGGACATATTCAACTAGATTTACAAATAGAAGAGGATAAACTGGTTCTCAACTATAAGGACGATGGCAGAGGTTTGGGAATTGGCAGAATTCGGGAAAAAGCCATTGCAAAAAAACTCATTTCTGAAACTGATCCGATTTCAAACCAGGAAATCGCGAACCTGATCTTTGATTCAGGACTTTCGACCGCAGAAAAAGTAACCGAGGTTTCTGGCCGAGGGGTTGGTATGGATGCCGTGAAAAAGTTTGTACAACAAGCAAAAGGGGAAATTGTTCTTGAACTGGATGAAGCGGAGTCCTCCAACCCTGATTTTGTGCCATTCCATTTCATACTCACCTTACCTGCGAATCTGGCAGTACAGGCTCTTGGCGATATGTCCTAACGCACCTTCCGAAAATGTCTCCTGTACTGTTGGATTATGGCGAAAACTGTACAGGGGTTTCCCCTACACAGCAATCAATGCCTAGAGGCTGTCCGAGAGTGGCTGTTGAGCATAAGTAGGGTGCCGCTTAAGCGAAGCGAGCGCACCACAAATAAGGGGACCGCAGCTTTCTGGTGTGCTCGCTTCGCTTAAGCACACCCTACACCCCATTCTCGGACAGCCACCTAGGGGCTTCCTTAACTTCAGATAGTGTTCATTCTTAAAAACAGAGACCGAACCTGACATTGAGTAGTTGAAAAAAAGAAAAAAATGAATAAAGATAGGAACTGCATTCAAACAGCTTTTATTCTCATCCTCAATTAACGGTATTTTGTATATGTTATCACCCAACTCGCCAAAAATGCT
>JBBCAX010000266.1:0-8730 GCA_051382335.1 Deltaproteobacteria bacterium TL4 | reverse complement strand
GAAAAAACAGCGGAAACTGACCGACAGCTCAATGAAAAATTTGCGGAAACCGACCGACAGCTCAATGAAAAATTTGCGGAAACGAGCCGTATCGTCAAAGAATTGTCAAAAAATATCGGAGGCTTGAATAACAAGTTTGGTTCCTTCACCGAAGGGATGGCGTTTCCCTCCATCTCGAAAATTATGACAGAACGCTTTGGGATGGATACCTTTCTGACCCGTCTCCGCAAAAGAAAAGAGGGAAAGAATATGGAAGTGGACGCGGTGGCCTATACGAATGGGACGGTGAATGAGTTGTATGTGATTGAAATCAAAAGTCGTCTGGAACAACGGGATTTGGACCAAACGCTGGAGATTTTGAAAAACTTCCGGATGTTTTTTCCGGAGTTTTCCGACAAAACAATCAGGGGAATGGTTGTCTATGTGGATACCGAGTCTTCCGTGAGAGAAGACGTCCTGCAATCGGGTCTGTATCTGGCCGCCATCCATGATGAAGTCTTTTCCCTTGAAACTCCCGCCAACTTTACGCCCAAAACCTTCTGATGGGTCTGTCTTGGTCGCGAGACTTTCTACCGTGTTTTCTCTTTGTGGCGCGCTCGCTTCGCTTAAGCGGCACCCTACCTTGAGTGGCGCGCTCGCTTCGCTTAAGCGGCACCCTACCTTAAGTGGCGCGCTCGCTTCGCTTAAGCGGCACCCTTTCTACAAACCCGCTAAAATCCAGCGTTTATTTAGGAAAGATGTCTACTATAGAGGGACAGAGGAAATGTCTAATTCGTAGGCATTCATGAAGCGATTATGAAGGGCTTCTATTTGTTGATACGCCAGACCAAAGACGATGATGCCCAGGAGGGTTGCGCCACCTAACCAAAGTTGAGTTTGCAAAAGCATGGCTCTCAGTCCCCAAACAATCCCAACTACGCTAAAAATCATCAATAAGCTCAGTCCGAAAAGTTTTATTTCCCATAGTTTCGGGGTGAAGGGATGACGTCTCCATTTTGAAAAATACTGACGTTGTCTTGGAACCTGAAAAACATAAAAATAAAAATAATGCGCAGCCAACCACACCAGGCCTATCGCGCCGATTCCATCACTCAACCAATGATCCTCAGCCATACAGCGGGACAGCATCATCAAGGATGAAAACCCTAAGACCAAGCCTCCCCATAGCCAACCCCAGATGCGCCATTTTCTGGAAAGGACAGGGTCCTTCGCACATAAATACGCCAAGGTCATCAAAACCATTGCGGCTGCGGTATGTCCGCTTGGAAAACTACTGTAAAACAGTCGCGGTTCCGGAAAAGAGTACACCCCAAATTCGTACCAGGTCGTAAACAGGATATTATCCTTAAAATGCCACACCGGGCGCGCTCTTCCAATCATCCATTTCAAACTATGAATCATTCCCACGCCAGCAAAGAGTGACGTGAAAACGATATAGCCATACCAAGGACGGAAAGCCTGGATTCGAAGAGGCGCTTTGGAAGACCATGACCAAAAATAAAGAACCAGAATGATCAGTATAAAAACAATGGAAGGATCACTTCCTCCCCACTGTCCTTCTTCAAAAAAACTTCGCCGCATCAGTTCCGCAAAGTGGTTCCAGCGATGTGCGCTTAAATATTCAGTCCAGCGAAAATCATAAGGACTGATGAGGATGAGGGGAACAACAACCGCTATCAGGATGGAAAGCAAGCCATAGGAAACACGGAACCGCTGATTCATAGGCTTTTTCCTTAGCTGTAAAGATTAAAAAACACAGGGTTTTACCGGCAAGGCCAGGCTAAAACCAAAGTGGATAAGAGGACTGATCAGGGTGGTATTGATCATGAAAAACAAAAAGAGCGCCACTAAAGGGGAAAGATCGATGTGGGTCCGGGGTAAATATCGCTGAAAGGGAGTAATCATCGGATCTACCAGCGTAAAAAGGACTCGGACGATCGGATTATGCGCGGAAGGATTGACTAAGGTGAGAAAGAACCAAATGGCGAGAGTGAGCATGAAGAAACTCAAGGCGCTTTGAATTACGATTCCCGCGCCTAAAAGCGCATGACCGGCCTCTTGTTTCAAAGCAATAAAAATATCTTGGTGCTCAACCACAAGCAGTTTCAACGAAATAATGGTTGAGGGAATGAATATTTGTAAAAAAATGACCGCCAATAACGCAAAGTACGCATTAAAAGGGCGTAAGGAAGACGGAAGATGTCGGCCACACCAGTTCCAAACCGGCCAGGTAAGCCGATTGATCCACTGTACCACAGGATTATACGGGTCAGCGCTAACCCAGGTCAAAACAATGGCAACAATGATAATCCACTGATAGAGAAATAAACCAAAACAAATCAACTGAGCTAAAATTTCAACCATACCAACCCTATAATTCTTCAACTGGAACAAAGGCTTCGCCACAACCACACTGGTGTCTTTGAATCATCTGAATAAAGACGACCTCTGTTCTACCAGAGTTTTATTGGTAGAGTCAATTTGTAAAGGTCCTCAATATCAATGAAACATGTCCGCTTCACACAATTCACATAAGAATATGTGATTAACCGCTTGGTGGTCAAGGAAGACACAACGCTTCGAAGTTTGGTCTCCCGTGCAACACGGTGGAACCGTTGGTGACGTTGCGGTGGTTATTTTTTGAACATTACCTGAGGTGAGTCCCCATCATTCCCAATGGCGTCCACAGGACATAAATCCATGGCGTCCAGGCACAAGGCCTCCTGCGCCTGATTCATCGGTTGATGATAGACATAATCATGCCCTGCTTCCATGTCTACGGTAAAATTATCCGGTGCGATTTCCGAGCATAAACTACAATCGATACACTCGTCATCAACATAGTACTTTCCTGAAATATTATTGCTAAATTTACGTGCCTTGTCAGCCATTTTTGACTCATCCTTTAAAAAAAGAAACCATTCCCTTAACGTGAGGCTGTTAATTCCATTCCGTTAATAGGACCTTTACCAGTAAGTATAAACGGTGAGTCCTATTCCACCGCTGATCGTGATTTTTTGCTGCTGTACTTGAGGTGATGAAATTTGAGTTGGAGGTAAGTCACTGGAAATGACTTCCCCTGTAATCATGAGATATTGAATTCTGATTCCCGCACTTTTTAACAGCAAATCCGCGCCAATTTTTAAAATCTGAGCGGGAACGAGCACCGTCGAAGTTTGCCTTGAGCGGAACCCATGGAGTTGATCAGGCGCACCATCATCCCTCTCGCCGCCGTTAGTGTATGCCGTGGTGACACTATAATTCCCGGTCAATAAACCCAGTAGAAATTTTAACCCGGGATCATTATGCCCCGAACTGTAGATATTCAAACCGTATAACAGGGATGTCTGAACCGATTGAGAAATATCTCCAATTTTTGTACTCGTCCCCGCATTGCCGTCGGAAGTTAGCGTAAAGGTTGAAATTCCAGGGGTTAACCCATAAACGACTTCAACTCCGGCCAAACCTTTGACCACCCATTCCATATAAAAATCGGTTGTTGAAATCTCAGCGGTATTCGATTCTGTAACTGCGGTATCTGCCTCTGTTGCCGATGCACTGGCCAAGCGTTTGGTGCTGTATTCATAGGCGACAGAAGGCATGAAGCGATTGACTCCTAATTTAAAAACACTTTGCGCTTTTTTTTCAAACTGGGCACACACAAGACTACTGCTTCCAAGCCACAGTATTAACGTTAAGTAAATCATCCTTTTCAGCATAATGAAACTCCAATTTATATTTTAAAAGTCATTCAACGCGGCATAGATTTTTCTGGATTAGGTCTCTTGTCATAGCATATCGGCATTTAATTTTATTTCTTGAGTCCCTTTATATTTTTTCAAGTAACCGCGCCTTTTCGAAAGACTATCCCATTAATTGGGCGACACGCATTGCGGAAGTTACCGCGCCTTCGTGCAGGCCGTCAGCCAGATAGGCTCCCGCATGGTAGGTATGATTCTCACCATTGGTACCGATGACTTCGTCCCGATACTTGAACGCTTCAACGGTGTACAAGGGTGTATGGTGTTCCTGTAAATGCACTGTTTTTTCTTTGGCAATCAAAGCATCCAGGTTATAGGACAGATTATAATGGGGAAGGGGGGGCATTTTACAGAGTTCATTGAGATTTGCGTTATATCCCCAGCCATGCTCTGTTTGAAAAAAATCAAAGCCCGAAAATTGCTTGATCTTGTATTTGGCGTACATGGAGGGATCGGTATGAATAATAGTGCTCACCTGATTTTTTTTCCACGCCGCAAAACGCTTGATTTCTTCGTCTGTCGGATCTGACAACAACGCCAGCACCTGATCTGGTGTTGTGGCAAAAACCACTTTATCAAAGGTTTGCGTGAGGCCCTCCGGTAGTGTGATTTGAACGGAATCCTTGTTTCGTGTAACTCCCAGAATTTTTGTGTTAAGCAGGATTTCTCCGTTGAAATGCTCTATAATTTTTTCAATATAAGAATACACTCCGCCTTTAATCCTCACCCAATTTGTCCACAAATAATTTCGCAGGGCAGGAAGCGCAATTTCAGAAGGAACTTCGTTGATGAGATCAAAAGGGATGGAATAACTGTACATGATGAACAATTTCAACCAGTAATCCTTGATATGCTCGGTATTGGTGTATCGTGAGAGGGGTTTATCGTGGAATTGATGCGTGTTGAATACGTGTACTTGGAGATTAAGAGCGATTGAATCCGTATAGATCCAACCCAGTTTGAGATATTCAAGAACACGTCGAAACAGGGGGACGTTTTTTTGTATCATTGAGAAAGAAAGAAAGCGTCGGCCATCTTTAAGAAACAATCCGGTTCCGATATCGATAGTTTCTAATTCAACCTCTAACTCCTTCATCAGATTTAAAAAATTGTGAAAGCCCTCAGAGAACTCGACAACACCGTTCTCTAAAATCTGAGTTGAGGGGAGCGTGTTTATTTTAACGTTCTTGTTCAAAGTACAAATATTTCCGCCCAAAACGGATTGTTTTTCAAAAACCGTAACATGATGCTTCTTTTTGTTGAGAAGGTATGCGGTTGTCATTCCACTGGCTCCACCTCCGATAATCGCTACTTTCATAGTCCCACCTCCATGTTGTGTAAGTTAAATCAACGCCCAAGAGACCTTCATCGCCTGAAGGTTCACCATAGCAAATTATTTTTAATGGTGAAGTCATATTCGAAGAAATTTCATAAAAAAGTATGGAGTTCCTTGAAGATTCCTCTGATTTGTGCCGGAGGCGTAGGGGATGAGCAAACGTTTATTAAAATGCTGGCTCTCGGTTATAGTGGGGGTCAAATGGGTACGGCTTTTATTGCAACCGAAGAATGCGCGGCGCCTCCTGATTATAAACAAGCCATCGTCCAGGCCAAAGAGTCTGATATTGTGGTAACTGAACGATTTTCGGGTAACGCCTGCTCCATTATTCGAACACTTATTGTTGAAAAAATGGGAACAGAAGCGTCTTTTCTTGAGAAGAAGCTATTAAAAAACCGAAACACTAAAAATGTGATGCGTGCTTTTTATGGTCGGCAATACGCGTGGAAACTGAAACGCGCGACCTTGGAAGGCGTGAATGATAAGCAACTGTATCAAGCCGGAAAAAGTGTGGGTGGTAGCCACTCCATTGTGCCAGCCGGTTCTCTCGTTCAACGTTTTGCTGCCGCATTGGCAGAAACTTCAAACACCTAAGGCGATGCGCCAGAACTCCAGGGGACTTGTTCCGTCCCCCTTTTCTGTTTCAAAAGTGGTTGCCATTAAGCCATGAAGCTAGCAGTTTTGTAACACCACCAACTCAAGAGTCCTAAATTCAGCGACATACGTCCTCTGCGGGAATCTTGATTTTTCTGAAAACAGCCCCGCGTATCCATAGGAATGGATGGAGTTTTACTTAAAAACTCATATCTTTGTCCAAACCATTTTCAGAACTTTACTGCCGTCCGAACATGAATAGTGTGTTTGTTGAGCAGCCACGTTGTTGGGCATGGTAAACGTATATCGGTTACCGCTTTTAGTAACGGACCAAGAACTTTGGTTGCTTGAGCTGCTTGTTGAAACAAGAATGGTGCTAAAGTATTTGTTAGGGATAAAGGCCCCTGATGAGATCTATAGGGAACGATGCCAAAATCTCATGGAAACCGGAGTGGCTGAAGACTGGAATGGTGTGATCCAATTATAAACGCAAAAACCCGCGGTTCTCAGGGCTCAGGGGACACGGTTGGTTTTTGTATAGGATTGTCGGCTTCCCGCTTTCCACTTTCGGCCTTTTCCAACACAACCTCAATCGTTTCCTGCCGTTGATTCATTTTCTTGGATACCGTATCGCTGAGGGGATTGAATTCCTTGGTCATATTTTTAAAATTATTTTCTATGTCGGTTTTAAACTCACCCATGTTGGTTTCCCGATCCACTTTTGCCATTTCATCCCGCACTGCATATTTAAACTCATTGGTTGCTCTTTTAAACTCTACCAGTCCCTTCCCAAGGGTTTTTAAAACAGAGGGAAGCTTCTGAGGACCAATAAAAATCAGGGCAATCACAAAGATAACCACTAGTTCAGTTAAACCGATGCCAAACATAGACTTGCTCCTTTTGAATTGATCTTTTTAGGGACTCCGCTATTGGTGTGGGATTGTGAATCAACACGTTTTATTACTTTTTCTAACTTACCCTGTTCTTTGAGGAAAAGCAAATGCATGGTGACTTTATTGCGATATTAGATTTTGGAAGCCAATACGCTCATTTAATTGCCAAAAGAATTCGGCATCTGGGCGTTTTTACTCAAATCTTTCCCCCCTCCGTTGAAATCCAACATCTTAATACCGCGAAAGGTATTGTTTTTTCGGGCGGTCCCTCTTCAGTCTTCGCTCCCAATGTCCCTGCGTTCAATGCTGAGATTCTGAATCTTGAGATTCCCATACTTGGACTTTGCTATGGACATCAACTGATTGCGCAACAATTTGGAGGACGCATTGAGAATACAGGAAAAGGAGAGTTTGGCAAAACGTGGATTCACACTTTAGATGAATCGCCTCTCTGGAAAGACACGCCCTCCCGGCAACAAGTCTGGATGAGCCATCAAGACAGTGTAACTCAATGTCCTTCAGGATTTATCAGGATTGCTGAAACCGCTCAGTGCGCTATTGCCGCGATGCAGCATCAGCAACGCCCCCTCTACACGCTTCAATTTCACCCTGAAGTCAAAGATTCACAGTATGGAAACGCCATCCTCTCCAATTTTGTCGACTTATGCCATGTTGAAAAAGGGTGGTCCATGGAAACCTTTGTTCAGGGAGCCCTTGAAGAAATTCGAACAACCGTAGGAAACCGTCACGTGCTCATGTTTTTGAGTGGAGGCGTCGACTCTTCAGTTGCCTTTGCCTTACTCAATAAAGCCTTGGGGGTGGAGCGGGTTTTAGGCCTATTTATTGACAATGGGTTCCTGCGCAAAAATGAAGCGCAAACCATTATGAAGCGTTACCAGCAATTGAATCTCACTAACGTTCACGCATGGGATGCCGAACAGGATTTCCTTGACGCTGTCCAGAATTTGACGGATCCGCAAGAGAAACGGCGTTCGGTTGGCGCGACATTCATCCACATTCGTGATAAAGCGCTTCACGAACTGGATCTTTCCGCAGATCAATGGATGCTGGGACAGGGAACGCTTTATCCCGATATTATTGAGTCTGGAGGAACAGAGCACTCTGAAGTGATTAAGTCCCACCACAACCGGGTACAGGAAGTTCAAGATCTGATTGCTCAAGGGCATGTGGTCGAACCGCTTAAAGAACTCTATAAAGACGAGGTCCGGCAAGTTGGAACGGTTTTAGGCTTACCTGACGAAATTGTATGGCGCCATCCTTTTCCTGGACCCGGTCTGTCAATCAACACTTTATGTTCCGATGGAAAAAAGCCCTTCGTCATTACCGAAAAAGAGAAATACAAACTGGAGCAGTGTGTTGCCAATACCGAATTTTCAATCAGCCTGCTTCCCGTTCGTTCTGTCGGAGTCCAAGGCGATCAGAGAACGTACACCCACCCTGCGGCCTTAACAGGTCCGCATGATTGGGACCGCCTGGAAACGCTTTCAACATTGATAACCAATGAAGTCAGGGAAGTGAATCGTGTCGTTACTCTTTTAACGGCGAACCCTCTTGATGGGTTCAAACCAAGAGTGGCCTTTTGCACAAAGCAACGTCTGGATCTTCTCAGAGAAGCTGATCATCTGGCAACCCAAATGCTCGTTCAAAACCATTTGATGCGCGAGATATTTCAACTGTTGGTCATTCTTTTACCAATCTCAACCTCTGGACAGGAGGACAGTATCGTCCTGCGGCCTGTTTGCTCAGAAGATGTCATGACCGCTCAGTTTGCAAAAATTGACTGGAATATCTTAATGCCCTGTGTGACCCAAATCCAGGCGATTGAGGGCATCAATGCGGTTTTTTATGATGTGACTCATAAACCGCCGGCAACCTTTGGATGGGAGTAGTCTTTTGCGCTGACAGTTTGTCTTTTCCTAGGGGACAACACTTTAATTGCGAACAAGAGGAGGCCCTTAGGGTCATGAATAATATACTTTTGACGGGTTAAAATTTTACTTTCCGGATTATAGACATGCATTTAAATAAATTCAGCATGTATATTTTGGATGACCCATTTAATCGACTCATGATTAGGAGTGTCAAAGCTTGCTTTGACCAGAAAAGCCAAAGCTTTTCTTTGAAT
>JBBCAX010000265.1:0-3019 GCA_051382335.1 Deltaproteobacteria bacterium TL4 | reverse complement strand
AACAAAAAATTAAATTGACAACAAAGGCCAATGGTCCAATATCGCTTCTGCCATCGTTTTCTGGAACAATATCTTCAAGGGTTAGTCTAATCTTTTTGAGTATGTTCGCTTCTTTTTTCATGGTGGTATCTCCGATTGTGAGTTAGAAAAATACCAAAGATACCACAGTTTTCGTAAATTTATGACTCAATTCTCAAAAAACGAGGGATGAGGCTCGACTATCTGAAAACGGAGGTTAGCACCATATGTTTATTATATGCAACTGAATTCATTTAGGTTAAATCCCGAACACCTATGTATCTGGAATGTTAATATAATCATCTGCCCCATCGAAACTATAAGCCTTATTTGCATTTCCATGTCGGTCTGTGGTCAAAGTAGCACCATTCACTGTGCCATTGTTCCAGTTGCCACTTTCATCATTGGCGTTGCCATTGAAAGGGTAATAAGCCACCAATCCATTTGTCGGAATTGAGCTACTTTGCAAACTGTACTTCAAATTCCCTGAACTGTCCCGCCAAATCAAGTCTGGCTTGCTATCTCCATCGAGATCCTTGACCTCAAGTTGTTGGGCATCGGCTCCGCTGACTGCTGTTTTGGTTTCTCCGAAGGTGACATCTCCGGCAAAGCATTGACTGGTAATGACTACGAGACTTATCAGCAGAAGGGTGATTGTTTTGAACATAGTTCCTCCATGGGAAAGGTTGTTTGGAGTGCTGAGGCCAGGGCCCAACGTTTGCGTGACGGGCGGCAGACCAACGATGAACGTCGAAAAAGCCGCTGCCCTCACGAGTTACTACAAAATGTCGAAAAAAAACGCTGGTCTGCCGTACCGTCAACGCCGAGTTGGGCACGCTCAGACCACAGAGGGTTATTTGTGCTGCAAACCCCAATGCCAATAAAACCTGCTTCAGTCTTCATGAAACGCCTGTTCTTCAGCTTTCCCAAGTGATTACTGGAACTGAAGATCAGAAAGTCGTCTTGGAAATGAACGTTGTTCTGATGCGCTGGTCCACGGGCCCAACGTTTGCGTGACGGGCGGCAGACCTAAGATGAACGTCGGAAAAGCAACTGCCCTCACGAGTTACTACAAAATGTCGAAAAAAAACGCGGGTCTGCCGTACCGTCAACGCCGAGTTGGGCTCGAATCAACCTCGGATTTTTGTTTTGGCGTTATCAGCATTTCCTCCTTTCTTAAAAAGCTGTCCTAAAATAAAAAGATTGAAAAATATCTACTCTGTCACCGATTAACAAAGTGTTTTCAAATCCAAAATTAAAAATATCTTTTCCTATTTCTAATTTAAGACTAGGACCAAAATGATATGAACTATCAACAGCAGGTTGATTTTGCCAATTATTATCCGGATATTTTTCAAAATATTCTCCAACGGTAAATCCAGGGGCAAAAAGGAATATATTCCAAAAACGGAGACCATGATAATAGTATATTAATCCTCCTCCTCTGTTGGCCTCAGCGAGGTTTAGATTTATAGCATAAAAATTCTTTTTTATTTCAATTCCTACATAAGATGTAACCCATAGACTATCTCTACATCCAGAACATACATCTGATGTACGTAGTCCTAGAGCTAATGATATTTTATAGGTATCAAGAAAAGTTTTGTCCTTTGGTTTGAAGCTATCCTGCCAGATCAAATCAGGTTTGCTGTCTCCATCGAGATCCTTGGCCTCAAGTTGTTGGGCATCGGCTCCGCTGACTGCGGTTTTGGCTTCGCCGAAGGTGACATCTCCGGCAAAACATGGGCTGGTGATTGCAACGAGACTGAGGAGCAGGATGGTAATTCTTTTGTACATGGTACCCCCATGTGAAAGGTTGTTTGAAGTGCTGAGCCGAAGGGCCCAACGTTTGCGTGACGGGCGGCAGACCAACGGTGAACGTCGGAAAAGTCGATGCCCTCACGAGTTACTACAAAATGTCGAAAAAAAACGCGGGTCTGCCGTACCGTCAACGCCGAGTTGGGCTGGAACCTACCTCTGACTCACGTTTTGAATAACTATTTTCCTTCGTTGTAAAGTGTTTGGATTTCTATTTCGGAAAGCGCACGGTTATAAAGAAAAATGTCATCAAGTTGGCCAATGTAAAAACTTTCCGCATTACGTTGATTATCACTACCAATCCCAATATAACCAGATGTTGTATTGAGATGTGTTCCTTGTGTTGATGTTAACTCTAGAACACCATCAACATATAAATTTTTTGAAAGGCTGTTACCTTCAGAAACTAGAATAGCATGATGCCAATTCCCGTCTGTTATGATCTTTTCCATGGTTTCGATATGAACCTCTGATCCTCCATAATTACTAGATATTTTTCCGTCTTTAATAGTAATGTAAAAACGTGAATTAACTGAATTAATTCTTACACCTCCACCCCATGCCACATTATTAGCATTAGTTGTTTTAAACCACATCGATAATGTTTGAGGTTTTGATTGATCAGGGATCTTGATTGTATCAGTTACTATTGAATCATTCCCATCAAAACTATAAGCACGGTTGGCATTGCCATGTCGATCAGTAGTTAAAGTTGCTCCATTGACCGTTCCATTATTCCCATTTCCGCTTTCATCATTGGCGTTGCCATTGAAAGGATAATAGGCCACCAAACCATTTGTTGGAATTGAGTTGGCTTGCAAACTATACTTCAAATTCCCAGAGCTATCTCGCCAGATCAAGTCAGGCTTACTATCGCCATCAAGATCCTTGACCTCAAGTTGTTGGGCATCGGCTCCACTAACTGCTGTTTTGGCTTCGCCAAAGGTGACATCTCCGGCAAAACATTGGCTGGTGATGGCTACGAGACTGAACAGCAAAACGGTGATTCTTGTGAACATGCGTCCTCATGGGAAAAGTTGTTGGAGCGCTGAACTGAGGGCCCAACGTTTGCGTGACGGGCGGCAGACCTACGGTGAACGTCGGAAAAACCGATGCCCTCACAAGTTACTACAAAATGTCTAAAAAAAGCGCGGGTCTGCAGTACCGTCAACGCCGAGTTGGG
>JBBCAX010000264.1:0-1516 GCA_051382335.1 Deltaproteobacteria bacterium TL4 | reverse complement strand
TAATTTTAATGCCTTTTCTGGAGATTGAGATTCTTCTGTCATAAGACTCCTTTAGGGTTGGGGTTGAAGTCCTATGATAACTTTCTATCCTTCTGAAACACAATCTTTTTTTTATGAGAAAGCCGTGGCCCTCTCCGTTATCCAAGCCTACACTGATTTTCTTACCTCCAACAGCGCAGTTGTGCCAGCGGGTTCGTCTGTGACGCTAGTGAGGGATTTATCGCCATGGCAAACAACATCGGTCACATCAATTTCGGCGGCATCCAGGGTTCCGTTGTCGTTTTCGTCAATCCCCGAATAGATTTCCACTCCGCCGCTGGGACATTTCGCGCTGGGGTCCACCGTTTTCTGAGTGGTCAAAACGCCTTTGGAGAGGACGTACAGAATCACCGTGCCCAGGTCGGTAGTCTTGCCTTCTTCAATCACTACGTCGCGGACTCTGTTTGAGAATTTGGGTTTGATTATGCCTATCTGGAAAGCCTCAACCTGCACGATGTAGCCTGTTCCGGCAGGAATATCAGACATTTTGCCATAGGTCTCCCTGGGAGAAAAATTGAACTGGAGTGGCGTGCCTTTGGTAGAATTGGCCTGTTGTTCGGACGCGTTGAAGATTCGCACCCGAATCGTCCCCATTCCTGAGGTGTTGGAAGGCATGGTTAAGCGCCGCGCTCCAGAGGCGGAAGACGGTGACGTGTCTTCAGAAATTCGTAGGGCAAAGGTGAGTCCGCCTCCTCTTTTCTCGGAATCTGAATCACTGCATGACAGTAAGGCAGTCAGAACGGTAAAAGTCAGAAGGGTCAAGAGCCATAGTTTGTGCTGTTTCATAGTATCTCCTTATAGTTAAATTTAAATTTGTTTTTTATAGACGTTCATTTAAGTCTAACCCAGACTGTGGAGTGCCAAAGCTTGCTTTGGCCAAATCCCAAGAAAGGCCTTCGCCTTTCTGGCCAAAGCAAGCTTTGGCACTCCTGAAACAGCGTTGTTTAAACGGATCTCGCGACAGGAGGAGTTTTCTGAATTTATTTAAATGAACATCTATAGTTTCATAGGAACGACCCCAAATTGCCCAGCGATTCATCGCCGGGAAGGTTACAAATTCAACCGCATTCCGAAATCGAACCGTAGATCCCGTTTGACTTCTTTCACACCTTCATAGTGGGTGTAGGAGGGAAGGGTCACGCCCAAACGCAGATTCAAGCGTGTCCAAGTCAAGCCTACCGATGTATCCGCGATGGTTTTCTGGTTTTTCAGAGATTTTTCATTGAGCGTGTTTGCCTGCATCTGAACCCCTATCGCCATGACGTACAGGTTCAGATGGTCAAAAATAAAGGTAGGCATGTCAAAGCCCAACGACAACGCGCCCATGTCTCCTTTATCCAAAAGCCGCGTTTCATCGCTTTCGTCTGGAGCGTTATAGCCTAGTACATAGTCAGCTTTTATTTTTCGGGTTCGGTAGGCTGGGATTACATGCCCAGCTTTTGCGAACGTTGTTTTTATCGGGCACGTAGTCCCGATC
>JBBCAX010000263.1:0-6973 GCA_051382335.1 Deltaproteobacteria bacterium TL4 | reverse complement strand
TCAAAACCAGTTCCTTTTCCAGCAGTTGCTCCACCAACTGAGCAATAAAAATTATCAGGTTTTATTCCCTAAAAAGACGCCCCTGAATGATATGGGTATTGCGTTAGGCCAGGTTTACTACGCCTTATATGCCCAGCCTCCGTTTCAAAAGTAAACCAATACCGCTGCTTTTGCCTCATAAGGTGAATTTTTTTTCTTCCTTGCGTCTTTTTTAAAATTCTGCTCCATTTCACCCAATATCTCCGGCTTACGCTGCCCACATTGATGGATTTCCGACAAATATTTTTCAATATTCTATATCTGAACATTACCTGTAAATCTATAGTTATGAAAAGAGGCCATGTCTGAAGCTATTCTGGAAAAAATAAGAGACGCTCTTCAGGGGATTGAAGAACGATATCATCGTTTGATCCTTCTTGTTGGAGAAATAGGCTCTGGTAAAACGTCAATTCTTCAGCAGGTTGCCAAGGAACGGGGAGTAAAGATAATAAACATCAACCTTGCTCTTTCTACACAACTATTGGAGTTGAGCTCAAAACAAAGAACCCTTCTCAGTCCAAAGCTTCTTGCAGAGCTTGTTGAAGAAGAACTGGATCTGGTGTTACTCGACAATATTGAAATACTTTTTGATAAGTCTCTTCAGCAAGATCCCTTGAGGCTTTTGCAGGGAATTTCAAGAAATCGAACGGTGCTTGCCGCATGGAATGGCTCAGTGGTCAAAGAAAAATTAATTTATGCTCAACCCAATCACCCTGAATATCAGTGTTATGATGTAAACGAGTTAGAAATTGTAGAGATGGCGACAACACCCGTTTAGCAAAAAATAATTGAGAGGTAGGACAGGTATGAAATACGGAGAACTTATCCAGTTTGACCCGATTGAATCGGTGGTACAATTGAGAGATGCAGATAAAGCCGGTGCCGCTCTTCAGCTTGTGAAAACCTATGTCATTTCAGAAGAAATGGCAGAAAGGCTCACAAAACTTGTCATTCCGCAGATGCAATTTGTCCAACCCATGGATAATAAGGGGCTTTTGGTGGTAGGTAACTATGGAACTGGTAAATCTCACCTGATGTCGGTGATTTCATGCCTTGCCGCCGATGCTTCCTTGCTTGAAGGCTTAAACCATCCCGGTGTTCGCGAGGCAGCTCAACAGATGGCTGGATGTTTCAAAGTCATACGCACTGAAATTGGGGCAACGACTATGTCCCTGCGTGATATTTTGGTTGCGGAACTGGAAGAGCATCTTGATAAAATGGGAGTCCAGTACCTATTTCCAGCAGTAGAAACCATCACTGGCCATAAAAAGGCCTTTGAGGATATGGAAGAAAAATTCCTTAAAAAATATCCTGATCAAGGACTGCTGCTGGTTGTGGATGAATTGCTCGATTACCTGCGTACCAGAAAGGATCAGGAATTGATCTTGGACCTCAATTTCCTTCGTGAAATAGGTGAATATTGCAAGTCCTCTCGCTTCCGCTTGATGGCAGGTGTGCAGGAAGCTATTTTTGATAGTCCTCGTTTTGCTTTTGTTGCCGATAGTATTCGGCGTGTGAAGGATCGCTTTGAGCAAATTCTGATTGCCCGGAATGATGTCAAGTTTGTGGTAGCCAATCGGCTGCTTAAGAAAAATGCGGAACAGCAGGTCAGAATTCGTGAGTACCTGAAGCCCTTTGCCCGCTATTACAACAACATGAACGAACGCCTGGAAGAATTTGTTAGTCTCTTTCCCGTTCATCCAGACTATATTGACACGTTTGAAAGGATTACTGTTGTTGAAAAGCGCGAGGTACTCAAAACGCTTTCGACAACGATGAAAGGACTACTGACTCAGGATGTTCCACAAAATGAACCTGGGGTGATTGCGTTTGATCGCTATTGGAACACGCTCAAGCAAAATGCTTCCTTTCGCTCTGTCCCTGAAATAAAGGCGGTCATCGACTGCAGTCAGGTGCTGGAATCCCGTATTGAAAATGGACTCGCTCGCAAACAATACAAACCAATGGCCTTGCGTCTGATCCAGGCGTTGTCGGTCCACCGGTTAACCACAGGAGATATTTATACAACGTTAGGGGCTTCTGCAGAAGAGTTGCGGGATCGCCTCTGCCTGTTTGATCCACTGATTGCCGAACTAGGGAGTGACGAACCAGACAAGGATCTGCAAACCCATGTAGAAACAGTCCTGCGTGAAATTCATAAGACGGTCAGTGGTCAATTTATTTCTTTCAATACGGACAACCGACAGTATTATCTGGATCTGAAAAAGACGGATGACTTTGATGCTATCATCAGCAAGAGAGCCGAAAGTCTGGACAACACCCAACTGGATCGCTTCTATTATGAAGCTCTCAAAAGAGTGATGGAGTGTCAGGATTCAACCTACGTGATGGGTTACAAA
This sequence comes from Deltaproteobacteria bacterium TL4, assembly GCA_051382335.1. Lineage (GTDB taxonomy): Bacteria > SAR324 > SAR324 > SAR324 > NAC60-12 > JBBCAX01. The sequence continues at coordinate 4,574 of JBBCAX010000263.1, read as the reverse complement.
ATATGGCAACAGGAACTGGTTTGGCAGGAGCGTAAAGCAGCTCGTTCCGGGTATCTGTTTTTTGGAGCACCCAATGAGCGTTCCACTGCTGTGCCTCAGCGCGATTTTTATCTCTATTTTATTCAGCCGAAAGAACCACCCAGATTCAAGGATGAAAAGCAAAACGACGAAGTCTTTTTCCGATTGAAAGGAACTGACGAAGAATTTCAGTCAGCGCTCCAGAACTATGCAGCAGCACTCGATCTTGCAGCCACTGCCTCTGGTCATGCCAAGGCTACTTATGAAGCAAAAGCCAATGGTTTTCTGAAGAACCTGGTACAATGGCTGCAGAAGCACATGATCGATGCCTTTGACGTGACCTATCAGGGAAAAACAAAATCTTTAACAGCTTGGGCACGAGAAGCAGGTAAATCCATCAGGGAACTCTCCGGCCTGGCTCCAAATGAAACCATCAATTTCCGTGATCTGATCAATACTGTTTCTGGCATTTGCCTAGCGCCACACTTTGCAGACCTGGCTCCAGACTACCCCTTTTTTGGAGTGTTGATCACCGCTTCCAACCGAACTCAGGCTGCACAAGATGCCCTGCGTACTCTTGCCGGGCAGAATCGCACCAAGCAGGCGACTGCTGTTCTGGATGCGCTGGAACTGCTTGAGGGTGAAAAAATGGATCCCTACAAATCCAGATACACCCAATTCATTCTTGAGGCACTCAAAGCCAAAGGGACTGGTCAGGTGGTGAATCGTAATGAACTGATCCAGGACGATCATGGGCTGGAATACCTGAATCCAGGAGCTTTCCGGCTGGAACCAGAGTGGGTGGTAGTACTTCTTGCGGCTTTGGTCTATTCTGGAGATATCCTGCTCTCCATCCCCGGAAATAAGTTTGATGCGACAGCCCTACAAAAACTGGCCGCTACCAGTATGGATGAACTGATTCGTTTTAAACATCTGGAACAGCCCAAAGAATGGAACTTGCCTGCGCTCAAAGCCTTGTTTGAACTCCTCAGCATGACGCCAGGCATGGCCCAATTAGTGACCCAGGGCAAAGAGGAACCTGTGCAGAATTTGCAGCAGGAGATCACCAAACTGGTCAATCGCCTGGTCATGACCCAGCAAACCCTGCGTGAGGGCCTCTCCTTTTGGGGAGTGGATCTGCTCAAGGATACGACGCTGCTCACTCAGGCCAAGATCCTCACAGAAGCCAAAACCTTTTTTGAATCCTTGCAAGCCTACTCCTCTCCGGGAAAGCTCAAAAACTTTCGCTATAGCGTTCAGGCGGTGACTGTGCAGGAGAAAGTGCTCAAATTACTGGAGGATCTGGATACCTTGCGTGAGTTTGTTCTGAGACATAGTTCTATAGCTTCCTGGCTTTCTACTGCCGAAGGTGTACTCTCACCAGAGCATCCCTGGAGTAAAAAAGTAAGCACAGTGAAGCATGAACTCGTGGAGGAACTTGAAAAGGCACTCAGCTCCCCTCAACCTGTTCTCCCCGCTATTGGAGGAACTCTTCAACAACTCAGGAAGGACTACATCCTTGCCTATAGCAGCCTGCACAGCAAAGCCAGGCTTGGCTTAAATGATGATAAACGCAAAGCGGTGTTATTGAATGAACCGCGTCTGCAAACCTTACTCAAACTGGCCAATATTGAGTTGATGCCTCGTCAGCAGCTTACCGATTTCCAGAATCGCCTGGCAGGTCTGAAAAGCTGTTTTGCTCTGACAGAGCAAGAGCTTGAGTCTTCTCCGGTGTGTCCTCATTGCAACTATCGACCTGCGCTTGAGACACAAGGCACAGGAGGACAGGGCTCTGCCCTCCTCGATCAAATGGATGATCTTCTGGATAAACTGATTTTGGGCTGGACCGCTACTCTTCTGCGTAACCTGGAAGATCCGATTACCCAGGCTAATCTGGACTTGCTCAAAAGTGATGACCGTGAGCCGCTTGAAACCTTCCTCAAGTCTCAGGAACTACCGCTACCTCTGGACAACAACTTTGTCCATGCTCTCAAGGAAGTACTTTCGGGTTTGGTGAAAGTCACCATTCACGCCCAGGAACTGCAAACGGCGCTTCAGGTGACGGCTGGGCCTGCGACTCCGGCAGAAATGAAGAAACGTTTTGAAGAATACCTTGATCAGCTCACCCGGGGGAAAGATCCTGCCAAGGTTCGGATTGTCATGGAATAAGGAGCGAAGGAGTTTATGAAGCCAATAGAAAGATTGACGGATAAAGAACTGGAAACTCTCCTGGAGGATCTGGAGTCTGATCGTGTAGAGCGCAAAAAAAATTTCAAAGATGATGTCACTAAAAAAACCAGACAAGCGGTTTGTGCCTTTGCCAATGATCTGCCTAACCATAATCAACCAGGCCTGTTGTTTATCGGAGTAAATGATGATGGATCTCCTTCACAGGAACCCATAACAGATGCACTGTTACGCTCGTTGGCGGATATGAAAACAGATGGTAATATTTTACCATTACCCGCAATGACTGTTGAAAAAAGGGTCTTGAAGGGAGCTGAAATGGCTGTAGTCACGGTGTATCCCTCAGATATGCCGCCAGTCAAATATGAAGGACGTATCTGGATTCGTACAGGGCCGCGACGCTCCATAGCCAATGAACAGGAAGAGCGGATGCTGATTGAAAAGCGAAGATATAAGAATATCCCTTTTGACATTTACCCTGTTCCTTCTGCCAAACTATCTGATCTTTCACGCGTGGTTTTTGAAAATGAGTTTCTACCAACTGCCTTTGCTTCAGATATTCTGGAGTCAAACAGCAGATCCTATGAAGAACGCCTGGCTGCCTGCAAGATGATCCTGTCTCCTACAGAACCGATCCCTACGGTTTTGGGACTGTTGTCCCTTGGGAAAAATCCCCAGGATTTTCTGCCGGGTGCCACTATCCAGTTTTTAAGAATCGAGGGAACTGAGTTATCAGATCCCGTGACTGATGAAGAAAAAATAGGCGGTACTCTTGTGGATATGCTTCGTAGAACGGAAGAGAAACTTTCGGCTCATAATCGTACCCTGATCGACATTGTATCTGCTCCAACCCATAAAAAAAATCTAGCTTATCCACCCGCAGCACTTCAGCAGATTTTATACAATGCTGTTTTGCATCGAACCTACGAAAGTACCAATTCCCCCATTCGGGTTTACTGGTTTAATGACCGCATCGAAATACAGAGTCCGGGAGGCCCCTATGGAAATGTGACTCCTGAAAATTTTGGGCAACCCGGCCTTACCGACTATCGGAACCCCAACATAGCTGATGTCCTGAAGACCTTTGGTTTTATCCAGGCTTTTGGCCGGGGTATCGCGGTTGCAAGAAAAGAACTCCAGAAGAATGGCAATCCAGAACTGGAGTTTGAAGTCAACCAGAGCACAGTCCTTTGTCTCTTGAGAAAAAACTTATGAGTGTTCCCATCCTGACATTTTTTAACAATAAAGGAGGCGTCGGGAAAACTTCGCTGATCTATCATCTGGCCTGGATGTTTGCCAGTTTTCGTAAACGGGTGGTGGTTATGGATCTCGATCCACAGGCAAACCTAACGGCGGCTTTTCTTGACGAAGATAGGGTTGAAAGTCTCTGGAATGATCAAGAGGCAGGGTCTACAATTTATCATTGTGTCAAACCGCTTAACAGCATGAGTGATATTGAGAAGCCTGTTCTTCAAAAGATAGTGACCGATCTCTATCTGCTTCCTGGTGATGTCAATCTCTCTGGTTATGAGGATACCCTCTCAAATGAATGGCCACACAGTATGGGAGATACTAACCTGTACCGTCCCATGCGTATTTTAAGCTCCTTTTGGCAAGTGATGCAGATGGGGGCAGGCAAGGTTCAGGCAGACGTTATTCTGGTGGATATAGGCCCAAACTTGGGTGCTATCAACCGCTCTGTGTTGATAGCTACAGATTATATTGTGATTCCCTTAGGAGCCGATCTCTTTTCTTTGCAGGGGCTTAAAAATCTTGGCCCAACCTTGACGATGTGGAAGAGTACTTGGCAGAAACGGTTGGATAATTGGAACAACAGTCCTGAATCAAAGGCAAGGGAGAATCAGAAATTCCAGCTACCCAAAGCTCAGATGCGTCCACTTGGTTATGTTTGTCAGCAGCATGGAGTCAGACTGGATCGTCCAGTTAAGGCTTATGATAAATGGGTCAATCGCATTCCTTCAGTCTATCGGGAATATGTCATTCATGAAACGCCAGACCCCTCAGTGAAACCGCAGAATGACCCTCACTGTCTTGCCACCATCAAACATTACCGGAGCCTGATTCCTATGGCTCAAGAGTATCGTAAACCCGTGTTTCTGCTCACCTCTGCCGATGGCGCCATCGGCAGTCATGCCAATGCGGTTCAGGATGCAAAAAGAGACTTTAAAGAACTGGCAGAAATCATTGCCGGAAAAATGGGAATGCCGCTATGATTTTTCAGAATGCGAAACTTCGGATTATACAAAAATGGGCACCTTTCATTTTTCAGTTTACAGTTTTATAAAAACCTTTGGAGATGGTATAATGTTGACGTCCAAAACGAATCGTAAGATTCATCAACGTTGCTC
>JBBCAX010000262.1:0-2073 GCA_051382335.1 Deltaproteobacteria bacterium TL4 | reverse complement strand
CTCTTTACGGGAGAAACACCGCCATATTCAATCCAATTCTTCTGTTTTTTCAATTTTTACATACCACTCATCTTTCGGTAGAATTTAATTTCATGCACGGGTATTGGGCCTAATGGTACTGGAAAAACAAGGTATGGTTTACAGTTGGCAAAATGAAATAAGGCGGAAATCGTAGCAGCTTTGAGAAATATTGCCTTGGAACAACACATACCAATGCAATCTTTAGGGCAGGCACAGCAGGAACTGCAAAACCACAAACAGCGCCATCAAAACCAGCCATGGCAAATCTCATCCGAAATTAACAACCTATTTGCAAAACTAATGGCAGAAGATTCTGCTGAGGCCATTGAATTTAGAGATCATTATGCAGATGGTAGGAAACCAGAAACAACCAAATTGATGTGCCTTCAAGCGTCGTGGCAATCTCTTTTCCCAGGACGATACATTGCATTCCAAGGGTACACACCGAAGGTAACATCTGAGTATGTTGCTGGTGAAATGGCTTATGCCGCTCAGTCGATGAGCGATGGCGAACGTGTTGCCTTATATTTAGCAGGCCGTGTTTTAGATGCTGGTCCAGGAATAGTATTGATTGATGAGCCGGAGGTTCATTTCCATTCTAGGCTAGCGATTCAGTTTTGGGATGAACTGGAAAGATTGCGTCCAGACTGTCGGTTTATTTACATTACACACGATTTGCCATTTGCACGTTCGCGTAATGCTGATGGATATGTGATTGTTCGTCCAGGTGTTGAACCCCAGATATTAAGCGTGGACGACTGCATTCCTTCTGATGTTATTGAAGAAATACTTGCTGCAGCGTCATTCTCAATTTATGCACGAAGAATAATTTTTTGTGAAGGAACTGAAGCAAGTTACGACCAATTATTTTTGCGTGCCTGGTTCTATGATCGGTTTGACGCGGTCATTCCCGTTGGTTCCTGTGGTGATGTTGTCAAGTGTGTTGCTGCATTTACAAATACTGACTTGATAAATGGAATGTCTGCAATTGGTATCGTTGATAGAGATTATTGGCCAGATCAGTATTTGGAGTCTCTCCCGACAAACATAACAGTATTGCTGGCACATGAAATTGAAAGTCTCTTCTGCGTTAAGGCTGTGGCTTGCGCTATAGCAATCCATCTGGGCAAATCTGAAGCCCAAGCAACGATTCTATATGAGGAGTTTCTTAACGAAGCCGTCTCTCAATTTTCTGGAGCCTTATTCTTGAAACAAGTGTCCGAGCGATTCCGACTTAGATGTGTCGATCAAATTAACCGCTCAATGAATGCCCTAAGGGTGACGAGTGATGAGGAATATGTAAAACTCAATCATTGCGAAGCACTTGCCCCAGAGCGTTGGAACATCTCACCAATGACAATCTTTGAAGAAGAAAGAGCAACGATAATGGCTGCAATCAATGATCCCAAGAATGGATTAACAAAAATGTTGCCGGGAAAAGTGTACTTTGGATCACTTGTGCGAAAACTAGGATTGGACAAGAAGGCATATGTTGAACTACTGTCAAATTCACTGAAGAGCAAGGTAGGTGATCCTCTTCATTCACTAGGAACGAAGATTCGTTGTGCTTTAAGTAGTCATCTGCCAAATGGCCAATCGGGTAGGTAGCGGTTTTTCTCCGCCACCTACCACACCACCGTACATGCGGCTCCGCATACGGCGGTTCCCAAAGAGTGTCGGACCGTAGTCGGACACGTTAAGAAACAAACCTCAACGTCGCGTTTCTATATCCTGGGCCAGTCTACCCTTGTCATCTCCACCGGTCGGCTTCATTGATGTATAGAACGGCTCAGGAGAATACGCTCTCCAGGGTTCAGCCCTTCACCGTGTCCTACCCATTACGGCAGGCCTTTGGCACCTATGGCTTCGGCTGACTTCTGTCCAGTCACTTCATGAATTGCTCCATGAGGCGCTGAGTGATTTTCCAAAACAAGGGGAGTGCTCCGTTTCCGGTCTTCCAGTCTTCTTTGAAGAACCAGACCGCGCGCTGGACAGATCTCCCCAGATAAGAACGTGATCTTTCATGACACTGCCGCCGCGTTTACCCTATCC
>JBBCAX010000261.1:0-2314 GCA_051382335.1 Deltaproteobacteria bacterium TL4 | reverse complement strand
CATAGAAGGCTCACTTCCCTGGGATGAGTTAGCACAACATAATGAAATCCTGTAGCTGGGGGATAGGGTAAACGCGGCGGCAGTGTCATGAAAGATCACGTTCTTATCTGGGGAGATCTGTCCAGCGCGCGGTCTGGTTCTTCAAAGAAGACTGGAAGACCGGAAATGGAGCACTCCCCTTGTTTTGAAATCACTCAGCGCCTCATGGGGCAACTCACGAGGTGACTGGACAGAAGTCAGCAGAGGCCATAGGTGCCAAACGCCTGCCGTAATGGGCAGGACACGGTGAAGGGCTGAACGTAGAAAGGAATGTTATGACCTTGATTAGTTTGAAGAACGTATTGAATCCGACCGGAGGAGCGCTTTCCCGACCCGTAATTGAACCGTCTTCATTTCCGATTTGTACCTTAGCGGATGTTCTCTCAACGAGGAACATCCAGTCTGCCTGGAAGCAGGTCAAAGCGAATCATGGTGCCCCTGGAATCGACGGCATGAGTGTGGAGAGCTTTCCCGCTCTTGTCCGCCCCAAGTGGAAGGATCTTAAACAACAAATTTTGGCGGGGGTGTATTTTCCTCAACCGTCCAAACGAGTTGAAATTCCCAAAGCGAGTGGCGGAGTTCGTTTGTTAGGAATACCCCTGGAAAAGAAACTAAAAGTGAAGGTCAACCGAGAGAAAAGTAAAGTGGCACCTCTGGAAGAAAGAACCTTTCTGGGTTTCTGCTTTCAAAGGAAACGTTTCTGGGCGACTGAAAAATCCGTTCAGAAATTCAAACAGCGGCTTCGTGAACTTTCTTCACGAAGCTGGAGAGCTTCAAGGCAGAGTCGTCTGAAATCCCTGAGAGCGACTATCCAGGGATGGAGGGGATATTACGCCATAGGGCTGAAATAGGACACGGCCGTGGAACTCGATCACTGGCTGAGAAGGAGGATTCGAATGTGCTATTGGAAACAATGGAAACGTCCGAGAACACGAAGCAGGGAACTCCTCAAACTCAAGGTTCCCAAGCGACAAGCCATTATGGTGGGTCTCAGTCGGAAAGGATCTTGGAAACTCTCCAAGACTCTTTCAACCAATAGGGGACTGACCCATCTATATCTCCAAAAACAGGGACTTGTTTCTATCAGACAACTTTGGCTCAAGTGTCACTATCCCGCGACAGCGCGATGATTTCTACGAACCGCCGTATGCGGAGCCGCATGTACGGTGGTGTGGGAGGTGGCGGAGAAAAACCGCTACCTACCCGATTGGGTGCCTGTAGAGATTTTCTTATATCAATGCCCATAGTAATCAAGAACCTCGGTCGCTCTCTCTGTGATGAACGCATTGGCGCAGTCTTTTTGACCGATTGAGACGATGGTATTCATAGGTTTCTCAAGTTCCCAAAAACCACTGTCTTTCATCTTAGAGCGCAATAACGCCAAAGAGCGTGACATTTTCCGGTCGTGCACTTCTTCTCTTGCCAACAACCACAATATTTCGAGAAAATCACTCTTGTAGAAATTTGGAAATGTCAGTTTGCCCATATCACGATGAAGAAATTCATCGTTGTTATGGGAGCTGAAGCACACTTCGTGGTGTAATACAAAATCGATGCAATTCTCGATTAATTGTTGTGCCTCTTTAATCCTTTGAATTTTGGGAATGAATGAAATTCCTTTGAGCAGTTTTGTTACCCCCCAATAACACGTATGCTTTCCGTAGCAGAAAGTATTTGAACAGTATGGATATGCTTTCTGGGGCTTGAAATTACCGTCGTCAAAGCGTTGGTATGTGGTGAAAAAACAGACGGTATTATCCAGCGTTTTTGAATGCGGTGTCTCAAAATAATAGTGGAGATAGAGCATGTTGCCATTCAGGCAAGGAATAGGGAAACGCATCTTGCTCGGCAATCTGAAAATCCCGTGTTCAGGATCATAAAAACGCTCAGTAATAAGCCGGATGGATGGTTTGATCTGCGGGATATTGACCGGCGATTTGATATCCGCAAGCAGGATCAAGGTCCATAACGTGGATTTGAAATTAGGCGAATAGTACAAATACTCCGGATGCTCACGGGCTTGTTTCTTATCGAAGCCCCACCGAAATGAATCATCCTGTTTGACAAGGATTTTTTCGATGGTGTGCTTCCGGATATCTGAAATCTCTGCATCCATAATTCGGTTCTCTATTTCAACTCACTGATACACCATCGAGGTAGAAACAGCCAGTTACCCAACTGCCCCCTCACGGATCCCGGCGTGCGGAATTACCGCACCGGGCTCTTCAAAGTTGTTCGCTTCGCACACGGCTTCACAATACTCAGAAAGGATGAC
>JBBCAX010000260.1:0-10470 GCA_051382335.1 Deltaproteobacteria bacterium TL4 | reverse complement strand
CCCATCGGGTTTTAGTGGAACGAACCCTTGAAATTCAACCCTTAAAACGACAAGAACGTTGGAGTCAAGCTATCGCGATTGGAAGTAAAAAATTTGTGGAAGGATTTGGAGAGTCATTGGGAGGAAAACGAAAGGGAGAATTGTTGAGAAGGTTGAAACTGAGTATATCAGGCTTTCACCAAAAGCGCGTAAGAACCTGAATTTAGGACCAGCTTTTGCAGACGTTATAGGGACAAATATTAGCTGACATTGAATGCAGGGAGGAGAGTCGTTGTTAAATCGAATTACACGAGGGCATCATGATGCCCTATTAATTTTTCGTATTCATGATGAAAAAGTGCAGGGCCATGTCACCTCAGCCTTATCACGGTTACAAAAAGAATATAATGTCAATCCAGTGAAGCATGTGTTCATCGATGTTCAAAAGGTCCATACCTTTGCTCAGGATACCTGTGATTTTTTGCAACAGTTGATTCTTTATTTTCAAGTACGTCAAGCCCGTGTTTTCGTAACGGCTGCAGAACATTTGAAACCCGAGGTTGTTAAAACTCTTTTTTTACATTGTACCCGGTATCCTTCCTTGAGGGAGGCTTTTGAAGGCTTGAAAGCAGAAATTGCTCAAGATTCCCAAAGCCAGAAGGATCCGCAGAAGGGTTTTTTTAGCGGTATTTCAACCAGAGAAACTCCAGACATCGCCGCTCTATCAGAGGAAGAACCCTTCTCTTCGGATTCAAGCCGTTCTAATAAATCGACAGACAGTCATCTCTCCGCTTTAAAGCTAAAACTTCCAATAACTTTCAGTTATTTCAGGGCTTGTTTCAAACAGCATTCGGTTCCACTTCGTTTGGGAATTTTCCTGTTTGGAGTTCTCTTGTGTGGTATTGTGTTTCTGGGGGGAAAGTGGTGGATTTCTCAACAACTCCCCCATGCTGTGGTTTTAGGAGATCTCGCTTATATTGAACGGGCGTTTGTTTTGGGAATTCCCTTACATAAAAAACATGGAGAGGACACCTCCTTACTTTTGCTGGCCCTGTTATCCCAACAAGCGGACATTGCCAGATTTCTTATAAAACAAAATATTGATATGGGGGTTGCAGATTCAGCGGGTAGGACCCCCTTAATGTATGCTGCCGTAAAGGGAGAGGTTGAGTTGGCAAAATTGTTGTTGGAAAAAAATGAAAACCTTCATGTCCAAACATCTCTGGGAGAAAATGCGATTATTTTGGCATTGAAGCACAATCACCTCGCAATGGTCCATTATTTACTCGCGCAAGGGGCCTTTATTGATACAGGAAGTGCTTATTGGCAACAAACCTTCAAAGGGATTCAGCGGAAGGGAACCCCCGAGATTAAAAAAATAGGATCTGATTTGGATCATCAAAAAGGCTACACCTCCGAGAGCGTTATCCAACTCCTTCAAAAAGGGAATGAGGGGGAACTAACCCATTTTGTAGAGTCCGAGTCAATAAAGGCTTTTGCGGAACCGGAACGGCAGTTAATATTTCAAGAAACGCTTCAAAAGGGGGATCTGCTTCTGCTTCAATCCCTAATCCAAAAAGGGGTTAATATCAATCAATTGGACGATCATGGAGAAACGTTACTGATTCGTGCCGCATTTTCTGGACAAAAGGAGCTCATTGAAAAACTGCTTCAGTTGAAGGCCGACCCAAATATCACGGCCTCAAACACAATGATGACGCCTTTGATGTGGGCGGCATATCGTGGAGAATCGGACATACTCCGTTTATTGATAGAGGCTCAAGCCGATGTCAATAGAACCAATCCTGAAGGCTGGACCGCTATCATGTGGGCTGTAGATCAAGGCCACCTCAAAGCGACCTGGTTCTTAATCACACAAAAGGCAAAGCTTAATCTCCAAAATCATTTAGGCATGACGCCCCTGATGTTTGCTGTACGAAAAGGACATGTCTCTTTGGCTGGCTTACTCCTTTCCAACAAGGCTTCTTTGGATCTCAACACCAACACGGGAAAAACCGTCTTCGACTTTGCTAATGAATCCGGTAATCTGGAAATGATCAAGATGCTCTTTCAAACCAAGTTGGGAAATATGCGATAGGCGGCAGGGGGGCACCCTGGGCCTTACTATTTTGCAGGTTTTCCAGCAAAGTAGGGTGTGTTAGTCGCAGGCGTAACGCACCAAAAAGCAGGATTTTTGTCATGTGCTGGTGCGTTACGGCTTCGCCTAACACACCCTACCGCTTATCCCGAACTCACGTTATTTACTATCCAGACGGGTAATGCCATCCCAAGGTTCATGGGGGTTCCTCGTCGCATATTGCTCACACCGCTGGATGTAAAGTTGCAGCGCTCGATCATCAGGATTTTTATGCTGACAGCCCACAAAAAGGGATTTTGCGGCATCAAACTCTTGCAGGTGATAGAGCGCAAGCCCTTGTTCGAACACCGAAGCTGTTGCTTTTTTTAACTCTCTTTGGTGTGGCGGTTCGCCATCCAGAATTTCAAACACGCTCACGGGATCTTTCTTGCCTTTGACTTGCACACGGTCAACAATCCGTGTGGAAAAGGTGTGAGGCGCTTTAAGTTGATAGAAGGTGTATTCACTGATCAGAATGGAGGCTCCATAATTTTTGGTCATCCCTTCGATGCGTGAGGCCAAATTAACCGCGTCACTAATAACGGTTCCGTCCATACGGTTATTTCCTCCAATCGTCCCCAACATCAGTGACCCCGTGTTGATTCCGATTCCTATCTGGATTGAAGGTTTTCCCAGAAGGTTTCTGTGGTTATTGTAGTTTTGCAGTTCTTTCAGCATATCCACCGAAGCCTTGACCGCGTCATCGGCGTTATGGTCAAACAGCGCCATAATCGCGTCACCAATATACTTATCCACGAAACCCCGATGCTGGATGACAATGGGTTCCATGTAGCTAAGATATTCGTTGATAAACTGGAAATTTTCCGCAGGAGTCATTTGTTCTGACAGGGAAGTAAAAGAACGGATGTCAGAAAAGAGAATGGACATATTTTTTTGAACCTGGTCTCCCAGATTGACATCGACGATGCTACGTTTGCCCAAGAGTTGTAAAAATTCCATCGGCACAAAACGTCCATAAGCCAGGTTTGTTTTTGACAGCTCGAGATGAATTTTGATTCGTGCCAGCAATTCTTGTTTAGAAAAGGGTTTGGTCAAATAATCATTCGCTCCGGCGTTAAAGCCTTCTATCACATCCACCGTTTGATTTTTAGCGGTTAAGAGCAAGACGGGCAGTTCGTAGGTAGCGTATTGCTTTCTCAGACGGGAACACACTTCATAGCCTGTCATTCGCGGCATCATCACATCCAGTAATATCAAATCGAAATCAGGATCCTTTTCAATCAGCTCCAACGCTTTCAAACCGTCATTGGCCTGAGTAATCGTATAATGGTGCAGCGAGAGATAATTGATCAACACTTGCAGATTTACAGGTTCATCATCAACAATCAGGATCTTGATTTTTTTTGAAGACTCTTGCGGAAGAGCCAGACTTCCCTGGAAGCGACTTTGTACCGTTGAGGGCACTAGCGTTGATTTGAGTTCAGGGGGTAATTCTGTCTGGAGGGTGAGTTGAGGTGGTGCCTCTATGAGAGCGGGGTCCTTCTTTTTTGAGGAATCCTCAAAAGAGTTCGCTGGATGCAGGGCTTTAAGTTTTGAAAGAATCGTATCAAGGACACATCCTTCTTTGTGTAGGGGTTCTTTGGAAAGAGGCAGCGTTATCAAGAAGGTTGACCCTTGCCCTTCTTCGGAGATCACACGAATATTTCCGCCATGCAACTCAACCAATTGTTTCGTGATGGAGAGTCCTAACCCCGTTCCTCCATATTTACGGGAAGTGGAACCATCCCCTTGTTCGAAGGATTCAAAAATCCGGTTCAGTTGACCTTTAGGAATGCCAATCCCTGTATCCGTAACTTCAATCTTTAAGTAGGGTTCTATGATTTCCGCGGATACAGTTACGGTGCCTTGATCCGTGAATTTAATGGCATTGGCAATCATGTTTTGCATGATTTGCTGCAAGCGGTTTTCATCAGCGTCTACAGGCGGCAGTTCAGACCCAACCGCATTAATCAGTTTTAGATTTTTGGTTCCAATCAGCGGTTTTGAAAGCAGCATCACCACTTCGGTGACTTCTCGTATGCCTACAGGTTTGAGGCTTAATTCAATTTTTCTGTGTTTTAATTTTGAGAAATCAAGGAGGTCATTCACCAAATGAGTCAGTCTTCGTCCACTTGCGGTAATCATGGCAAGGTTGACAATTTGAACTTCGGTCAAGGGACCTGTTGCCCCTTCCATCATCGACTCTCCTATACCTATAATGCCATTCAGCGGAGTTCTTAATTCATGAGAAGTATTGGCCAAAAACTCATCTTTGAGTCGATTGGCATGAGACAGTTCATCATTTTTGTGGTTTAACTGATCATTTTTTTCTTCCAACTCCATCGAGTGGCATTCCAAACGTCGGTGCACTTCTATATAGCGTCGAAGCGCAATGACGCCAAAGGAAGAAAGAAACAGAACAAGCCCCAATAAGGCAACGTTACTGACCCATTGAGGGAATGAGATCACATTAAAATGGGACAGCATGAAAGGCAGACTATGAAGGATCGCGACCAAGGCAAAGTAGAACAAGATCCTCGCGTCAGGGTTCCCTGAAATGATGCCTTGAATAATCGTTTTGATCGGCACAAATAAGAAAATTAAACTCATGACACCAAGGAGCACGAGACCGGGGAAAGCGATTCCGTATTGGATCACGGGACTTTGGGGATAAATCGAAGAAAAGACGAGCAGGAGCATGAAAAAGAAGACCACCCCACCCAGGTAAACCCACCACACCTTGAGCAGTTTTTGATGAGAGGTTGCTCCAAAAACCTGGTCAATCAAGGAGCAGCAACTGCCAAAGATGAAACAAAGTGAAGCCATGCCTAAAAATTCAAAAATAACAGGAAATTCAAAAAGATGGCCCACGGTTGGAGTGGTTGTGATGAGGGTCACGCCAATACTCGCAATGACCCATCCTATGTGTCGGAGTGTGTTTTGGGATTTTCTCCGCCTGATGACGCGAGTCAGATAAAGTCCCGCAATGACAAAGAACACCCCCATCAAAAAGCGAAAGGGATCATCAATCAAACCTCTTGAGAGGGGAGTGAGGATGAGGGAAATTCCATCTTTCATGAGCTCAAGAAGTCTCGGAAGAAACACCTCTTTTTGAAGTTGGTTGGTGTTTCCGCCATCAATCCATCTCGCCTCTTCCAACCGAGAGCCTTGAAACTGAACACTTTTTAATTGAGCCTGATAAAAATCAACCTTTCTTAAATCCGTCTTCCTCAAATTAATCCAGGAGAGTCTCGCCTTTTGGAAACTGGCTTGCGGGAGCAACGCACTTTGAAAATCAGAGTCATCCAATCGAGTCTCCTTAAAATTCGCTTGCTTCAAAATCGCTCCCTGAAAGGCCGAGTTTTGGATTAAAGCCCGCTGAAAGTTGCTCTGGCTGAGGGTGGTTCCTTTGAAGTTGATTCTTTGAAGTGTTGCCTCTTCAAAATCGGCGTTGATTAAAGAACTGCCTTCGAGATCCACCCGAATCATTTGTGTTTTGTTAAAACGGGTTTGATTCAATTGGGAGTCCGTCAAACTCGAGTATTTAATGCTCGCCTTGGAAAAATTGCTGCCTGTCAAATCAACCTGATCGAAATGAGACCACCGTATTTCCGCGTGAGACCAAGCGGTTTCGCTCAGGTTGACACGTTCAAAGGAAGTTTCGACGAGGGTTGCCTCGGAAAAGTTAACATGGCTTAAATTGGCATGATAGGTAGAGAGTCCACGCCATTTGCTTTTGCTGAGATTGCTTCCTTGAAAATTAGCGTTTTGGATATCGGCAGCTTCCAGTTCAGCCCCTTGCATATCGGCATTTTCTAACTGTGCCCATCGCAAATTTGCCGCATGAAGAAGCGTTTTTTTAAGAGAGGCTGCATTCAAACGAGCCTCTTCCAAATTAGCGCCGGATAAGTTTACGCCATTGAGGTTCGTATGGGCCAGATTGGCCCGTTTCAGGTTGGCCCCTTTTAACTCCGTTCCCGATAAGTCGGCCCCTTCAAAATCAGCCCCTTCCAGGTTTGCGTGAGTGAACCGGGCCTTTCTTAAATCAGTACGCCTCAGTTGAACGCCTTGAAGCTCTGCTCTCCTGAATTCAAAGCCACTCAGATCACACGCTTCACAAGAACCTGTTTGACGTAATTGCTCCAAATGCATGGGGTTGAAGGCTACACTTGCATGAGGCTGAAAAAGCAACAGAAGGATGAAACTCCACTTCAACCGGTCAAGAATCGTTTTCATGGCTGTCTCCTCAAGGATCGTTCTTAGGTTATCTCATCTTTCCCATCAGTTTAATGATCGATTTGCGTGAAGTAAATCGTGGAAAAGCGGTGAACATCACATTTATTGGACCAGAAACGACAGTCGGACGTTTCCTTTTTTTCAGGGCTTTCATGGCGACAGCGACTACCTCTTCGGGCGTTTGAGTGATGGTTTCAGGAGGTTCCTGATCCGCGGAACCGCCGGCTCTCTCAAAGAATTCGGTCTTGGTCGTTCCAGGACACAGTCCCATCACGTAAACACCACGGTCTTTATGTTCATACCACAAAGATTCTGAGAAAGCGGTCACAAACGCTTTTGTCGCCGAATAAACTCCTTGAATCGGCATGGGCATCAGCGCAAGCACCGAAGACACGTTAATCAAGGCATCCCCGGATTTAGCCGTTTGCAGAAACACATGCGATAACGCGACAAGTGCCTCCATGTTGACCTGCATGACTTTCTGTTGGTCTTCCAAAGAAGATTTATAAAAAGCACCCAAAACACTAAAACCCGCATTATTGATCAACAAGTCATACCGGGTGTTTTTCAATTCTGTCGCGACGCGAGTGACCCCTGCCTTTGTCGCTAAATCGGCGACTAAATACGTATGCCCCTTTCCAGGCTGGGCTTGTATCAGTTCCTTGAGCCGACTTTCATTCCGTGCGACAGCAGTGATCGTGTAGCCTTCTTGTACCAGTCTCTTGGAAAAGGCACGTCCAATGCCTTCGCTTGCTCCTGTAATCAGAGCCTTTTTAGAGTTTTCCATCGTCTATTCCTTAATTTTAGAGTGATCGTATTGTTACTTTTGAACCGCAGATAAACACAGGTAGTTTAAAGTTCTTTATAAGAAAAACAAAGGGGAGTAAAGGCAGAATCGCTCAAGAAGGGACAGGTTTTTAAAAGAGCAATCGGAGTGGGCTTCACCAAAGCGTTATCTCTTGTGTAGTGCCACGACGTTTTATAAACCTAGAAATTGAATGGCGATGCCGCAAAAGAAGATCGTTGAGCCCGCAATGGCGTGGTTATAGCGCTCAAAGTTTTTTGAGGGGGCCAGATTGATTCCGAACGTTGAGATGAGCACAATACTCAACATGGTCAGAATGGTGATCAGCATGAAGATCGAGACCACCAGCACCAAACCTGGCAGATCGTGTTTAGCGGCAGGATACATCATCAAAGGAATGAGAGGTTCACAAGGACCCAGAATAAAGATAATAAACAAGACCCACGGTGTTGTGTTTTGAGTGCTCTCCTGAGGATGAACATGGACATGCTTTTGTTGATGAACGTGGATATGCTCATGAGAATTCCCATTTTCATGAACATGAATATGCTGATGCGTTTTATTTTTCGTGGCGTGCTTCATTCCCCACGCAGCGTAAACCAAACCAAAGGCAATGAGGGCCCAGGCTGCGATGTTGCCACGCCAAGCTTCCAAACTTTGCAATTGATTCACCGCAATTCCAAACGCAATTCCAATTCCCCCCAATAGTATTGAGCTTAAAAGATGTCCGAGCCCGCAGAATAGCGTGATCCTTATGGTTTTAGGCAAAGACCATTTTCCGGACTGAGACATGGCAATGAACGGAATATAATGATCCGGTCCCAGTAAGGTGTGAAAAAAGGCGATTGAGGCGGAAGAAACTATCAGGAGCGATAAGTCATAAGACATGAGAACCCTCTAAAAAAAGTTATTGTTTTGGGAATTCAGCGACAAGACGCTTTCTCCGGAGCTTGATACCAAAATGGGATGACTGTCACAAGTCGATTATTAGGAATAATCCGTCCCTCCTCAAGAGCGAATTCGAGGCGATTCTTACAGACCTAAACTGCTGAGTAAATCATCCACATTATTGTTGAAAGACGGGGTGGGGGGAACTTCAATGGCGGATAACGCTGTTTCCTGTTGTTGAAACATATTTTGAAACTGCTGAATGAGTGTTGTTTTTTGCGCTTCAATGCCCCGTTTGTCCTGATGGGGTGAATCGTAGGTATGTAAAAACTTGATATAGTCACGAATGTGGTTATTGGTTCGGGAGACCGCATAGATGGCTTGTTGACAAACCAAAAATAAAGTATGAACCAGCGAAAAATAATTCGGGATCCAGCCTTCGGCCTTCAACATCTGCACAAAAGTTACCGGATTCAGTTTATCCTCATGGGTGAAGTATTTAAGGAACTGGGCTTTCGAAAGCGGTTTACTGAGTGCGCTGGATTGTGCTAACGCGGAATGTAGGGCATTGAGATAGTCTGAAAGCGGTGCTATTCCCTTTAATTCTTCATGAATTTCCAATAAATTGATTTCAAATAATCCGCTATACTCCGATTGATTTTTTAAATAATCCGTAATGTCTTCAACCAGGGTGAGAATCAACTCCGTCAAATTATCAATTTTGTCCAAAGTATCCATCCGCATCAGTTCCATATAAAGCTTCTTGGTACTGAACCGGGGGGAAAGCATGATTCCTCGAATTTCAGGGGAAAAAAGGTTGTAGGACTTTAATCTTTTTTTGATGATTTCACGAATAACCAAGGTCTGTGGAAGTTCATCCGCGTACATTTGGTTAAAAATCCGTGCCAGTAAAAAATTATGAGTCCAGACCTGATGCCGTTTCTGGAATCCGAGTAAACGCTGTTTGAGTTTGTACTGATCCCGAACCAAACGCCCCAAGCGCTGAGTCAAAACCAAAGAGAACACCAGATACATTTGTGAACTCTGCTCATAAGCTTCGTCAGGCTCGCGACTTTCAGGGGCTTCTATGCCTCCCAGAATGTCGGGTAATGAAGACAAATCAATGCCCAGTAAAAAAGCGTTGCCATCGGCTTTAATACAGGCGCCCCGGGGTTCTCCCAACAAACTTCTCTCTCCTAAAAGAGTAAAGCTGTCCCGTAGAATGTCGATTAATTCTTCTCTCCCTGTTTCTTCTCTCAACAAGACACTTAAACTTCCATGAATCAGAATAAAAATCTCCTGATCAAACTCCCCCTGTTCAATCAGGCGTTCGTCACCTTTGAGATTGATAAATTTGGAGTATTCAAAAATATGGTGAAGTAATTCTTGCGGAAGTTTTTCAAAAATCGGAATTTTTTGCAGGACGTCAACAAATTCATCTTCCAATTCAGGAATGGTATTCTTTAAGTAATTGGTTTGTAATTTCATTGGCTCTGTTTCGTTTTAAATTTCTTTGTTTGGCTACCCACTTAACCGGGACATTGGTAGGCGGGGATTACATGCCCCGCTTTTCTGATCGTTGAGGTTGCCGGACACGTAGTTCCGGCCTACCATCGAGGTGTCCCGGGTTTGTAAGAAAGTGGTAGAAGGGGACTACGTGCCCCTCATTTTGCCGGGCATGTAATCCCGGCCTACCAATTACTTTCATGCTTCGTTGTGAGACTTGTCTCATGGAGGTTAAGTGGGTAGCCCTTTGTTTCATGTCTCAACTAGCGTAACGAACCCCACTTTTACTGATCTTATAGCATGTGTTTGTAAATAAATGGAAGCAATACCTTGAGATTTTTATGAGATTTTGGGGCGTATTTATAAAACAGGCTCAACGGCCCACGTTCTCCTGGAGGCTTATCCTCAAATTATGAATTCATGAATCACGATAGTTGAGGTCCATAAACGACTTGTAACGGAGGCTGAAAAGAGTACATCTTACTGATGGAAGGCCATAGTAAGGGCGCGTCAAAAAGCTTCAACGGGTCAATATTTCCCGTATTATTGCAAGCTATAGACGTTCATTTTAATAAATTCATTTGAGTCTAACCTATAGACGTTCATTTAAATAATTTCATTGGAATTACTGTGGCGTACCAAAGCTTGCTTTGGCAAAATTCAAAGAAAAGCTTTGGCTTTTCTGGTCAAAGCAAGCTCTGACACTCCTAATCATGAGTCGATTAAATGGGTCATCCAAAATATACATGCTGAATTTATTTAAATGCATGTCTATAGACTGTGGAGTGCCAAAGCTTGCTTTGGTCAAATCGGGCTTGGGTCTAACTTCGGCCAGGGGTAGCCTCGGGTTTCGCCCCGAGGAACAATGTGTGCGGTATCCCCTGGGACGAAACCCAGGGCTACCATCAAAATGGCCGAA
>JBBCAX010000259.1:0-1026 GCA_051382335.1 Deltaproteobacteria bacterium TL4 | reverse complement strand
TCGGAGGGGGGAGAGGCCGAATCCAATCGGCTTTTCCTACCCCTATCAAGATAGCAATCTGAGACTTAGAAGGCGCCGAGCTGACATGCCCGAATCTTGAGTCCTAAATTGTCGCAGGCGGCAGAGACCACCTTTCGCTCTGTGCCTAGCCGATCGGCGATCTCCCAAAGCCCAGCGCAGGTAACCGCACCGTTCTCGGCCACCTTCTCAAGGGCACTTTTCATCTCAGCCGAGACCGTCTCGGCCGCCTGGATATCCTTCCCATGGTTAGGTTTCTTGCCCCAGCCAAACAGGCCGAGCTGGCATTTATGGATTTTCATCTCCAACAGGTCGGCTGTGATACCCAGCTCTGAGATACTGACCTTGAGTTCCTTCGAAATCTTTTCGCCCATTCCACAGGCGAGCTCGCTGCCAGGAGATTTCTCCCGGATTGCCTTTGCAATCTGTTCGTTCGGTTTTGTCCTTGGGGGATGTTTCAAAGCGTACTTTCCAGCGTCTTCGTGGGTCATTGTCGTTCAAGCCTCCTCTGAATCTAAGAATAGAACGGTTCAAAAAAAAGGGAAAAAGGGGAAAGGGGTCGAATCTCGTAGGTTGTCAGACTATCTTCTGTCCGACTCATGAGCGCCTGGAACTTCCGGACTTTCGGGAGCTGCTTCCGCAACCGCTTTCACTCCTGGCTCACGGAACCGTAGTCTAACCCGATTGCTTAGGAATTTCCTTTTTTGTTACTGAAAAAGAAGTAGGGGATATGGGGATAGGAGGAGATTGTGGGGATAGCTTTATAAACTATCCCCTTAATCTCCTCCTATCCCCCTTATCTCCATTTCTTACACCTTAGCTTTATCCAATAGGAATTTCGTTAACCGAGATAGTAAATGGATTACTTCAAAATTCTCAATCTTTGTAAAGAACCATTCTCTAATTCACCCGATCCGGAGTTCTTTTATCAATCACGACAGCACAAAGGATGCTTGCAAAAATTAGAACTCGCTGTGCGCCTCCATCGCGGGCTGAATGTGGTGATAG
>JBBCAX010000258.1:0-3559 GCA_051382335.1 Deltaproteobacteria bacterium TL4 | reverse complement strand
AGTTGCAATGTGAAGCGATTTATCAAGCATAGCCAGAATTGCGTTCAAAATCCTGTAAAATTGGCGATCATAGGGTAATTGAGGCTGGAAAAGTCTCCAGATCGCATCTAATTAGCAATAAAATAGGAAAAACACACTTATTTTGGGTAATTGTTTTGCTTTTTATAAAAAAAGACAGGCGAAATGAAATTGGTTGGACTTTTTTTAAAAAAAGTTCGTCGAAATAAAATTTATAGAAATTTTAGATAAACAACTAAATAAACAGACTCATTAATCTGGCTAAAATTTTTCAGATTCCGCAACCCAACTCCCCGGTGGTTTTCCCTGATGACAAAACCCGACTTCGCAGCCTGCTCTTCATCGAAACCGCAAGCCAGTCTTATGCTTTGGAAGTGGATAAATTTCTGCATGAAGTCGAAATCATGGTGAAGCCTTTGGATGGTACTTTGAAAAATATTCAGGGAATCTCAGGAACAACGATTTTGAGTGATGGACGGGTCTTACTGGTATTGAATCCAGTAGAATTGATACAAATTCGTGACTCATAAATATCAATAGTTCTGACAATTTTATTGGACGCAGAAAAATCAGGATCAATAGGATTTAAGGGGCCTACGGACTTATAAAACCTCTAGTACCCATTAATTGAAGCTTAGCCTAAAGTCTAAGTTACAATAAAATAAATAGTTGATTTTACTGATTGTTTCAATATTATCGATCAATTCGCAAAAATGGTTTTAAAAATCCTTTAAATCCTGAAAATCTGCGTCCAAAAACTGATAGAAGTATTGAAATATAGGATAGAAGTATTTGCCGCAGAGACACGGAGACTCAGAGTTTGCTTGCGGCAACTCATGACGCAAGCCGGATACCGGATTTATGGACTGAATTTCAAATCAAATCTCCTGTTCGCTTATACAGCAGGGAAAAGGCATATTAAATGGATCAAAAACCGAAAAATGCTTCAAAAGCACGGATCCTTGTTGTTGATGATTACGATGATATCCGTGATTATTTTCGCAAAATTTCCACCTGTGCAGGTGTATTTTAAGCAACCAGCTTAAACTCAAGGACATGCTTATTAAACCAGGTTGGATATTCCTGATTCTTTTTTAAGGCAGTCACCGAAGCCAAGGCCACACTCCCTGCCTTAGACCAGCTCATGCCATTGTTTTTTTGTTGATCAGCCACCAGCAGATCATTGGCCTTTTCTC
Organism: Deltaproteobacteria bacterium TL4; assembly: GCA_051382335.1. GTDB lineage: Bacteria > SAR324 > SAR324 > SAR324 > NAC60-12 > JBBCAX01. The sequence continues at coordinate 2,345 of JBBCAX010000258.1, read as the reverse complement.
CCCGATTACTCGAATTCCGTAGTCCCAACAGTTTTCGTATCTCATAAGCGGGAATCATAGGACGATTTTTTTGCAGATATAGCTGTCCAGGAAAGTTTTGTCCCGGGAACGAGGGCATCTTGCCCTCATCGGAGGGCGGGACGCCCTCGTTCTCAGGACAAAACTTTCCTTGAGCACTATACCGGATCAAATGCGAGAGTTCTGCCTGGTTTTTGATCTGACTCTCTGGAAGCAGCCTCAAAAACTCAACCGCTTGTTCGACTAATCCATGCCACAGGAGCGGCAAGAGTTGATCGAGGACAGAGTTGCGAATCAGACTCCCTTTACAAGCCATACTCAACAGCTCCTTGCACTTTTTCTCCAGGTGAAACCAGTCCAGAATCACCGTGAGTTGGGAACGCCAGGAAAAGAAGGCCAGAAGCGTGGAATACAAGGAATGCCCATCCACAAAGAAGACCCAGGGACACCCTCCCAGTTGATTATGCAGTAGAAAGGCGAGCAGCAGCCTTAACACTTTTAAGACTCCGTCTCCATTGAGAAGATAGGAATGAGAATTAAATAACTTACCCATTTGGTAAAAAGCACGGTGCCTCTATTTTAACGCAGAGGGCGCAAAGAACGCAGAGAAATAAAATTATATAATTTCCTCTGCGTTTCTCTGTGTCCTCTGCGCCCTCTGCGTTAAAAGGGGAACTTATTTAAGTCTTGTTCCATAGCGAGTATCCTTCTTATGGATATGAATCACCGTATTTTGGACATACTCCCGCTTTTTGACAGCAACAGGAGACGCCAGAGGCGCTTTCAGACGGACTTCTTTTTGTTTTTTGGCTCCGACGTCATCGAGGAAGATATGAACCGCTTTCTCAGGGTCTTCATAAGGCACAGGGTTCTTCAGAATTTCGGATTTCAGAGATGCTTCCACGGCGCAGTCCTCTATAAGTTCCACAAGTCTCTCGGGTTCTACTTCCTTACCGGCAACGATCCCCTCCCTCGCTTGGGTTTGTAAAGGAAGGCCTTGAGCGCTAAAACCCGATTGCTCTAAAAGCGTATGGGCTTTTTCCTCCAGGTAGGCCTGAATTTGTCGCCCTTCCTTTTCCGTATTATCACGGAGTGTTCGCTCCGGAGTTCCGTCTTCAAGTTGATAGCGTATCCGATTGATCAAGGCGGTTGTTTCGCGATAGGAATCCTCACAACTTTCATAGATCAGCGCCACTTCCCGGAAGCCTTGGGTACGATACTTTTCCTCTCCCCGCGGAGGCTCAAACAGTTCCTTTCCTTTATAAATTTCCTCCCCCTCGGCATTCACTCGGCTCCACGTCTCAAAGTGGAAGCGTCCGATTTCTCCATCTACTGGATAAAAGTTTTTTTTTAGATACCCTATTTGATGTCTCTCCGCATCCTCTCGGCTCATTTCACTGAGGTGCTCTGACAACGCTTGCCGCAGGGCGGGATAATTGGCCGATAGCAACGTTTTTTCACTCTCATCGATGCTTTGGGCGGATTCCTGTGAAATCACGATCCTAAAACCTTTTTCCTCAAGGGACGCCACTCCGTTCGTTTTTTCCGAGTCTGTTTTTTGGATCGCTATCTGGATCTTGATTTCATAATTGGACATAGGATTCTCGCATCAAAAGGTTTTTTGGTTTTTTTTTGAAAAAACAACGCAGAATCCAGTGTATCACTGATCTACAACATCTTCAACTCACCTGCACAGGTGGAACTTTTTGATTATGGTTTTACCAATGAGGAATCGGGAGCCATGATAGGAAACTCTGAACGAGTCAATTCCCGGCATTACGATCCACTCAGGGATGAACGGCTTCTGAATCTCATTGTTAAGAAACGCCAGTCGGTGGGTAAAATTGCGCCTACGGTTTCTTAATGGATTTTACAACTCATCATGAATATCGATTGGGGGTTTTGGTGTTCACTATCCCTTGGGAAGCCTTTCAACGGATTCTCAAAGTGGAACAAAAGTGGAACAAATCGGGGAATTTAAAGGACTTATTTCTCGTAAGTCCTTGATTTTATGGAGCGAGAAACGAGACTCGAACTCGCGACCCCAACCTTGGCAAGGTTGTGCTCTACCAACTGAGCTATTCTCGCTTGATGTTTGGCATTGAATGGAGACGACAAAATAATGGAGCTTTGATAAAGTGTCAATCTTTTTTCGTAGACAAAATACATTCCCGTTTGTTATGGATGATTTAGTAAGGAGAAATATTGTTGCGAATGTTTGGATTCAATGAGAGGAAAACCCTTTGAGGAGTTTGTTGAAAGGGAGAGCACGACGCTGGCAGCGTCGGGGTCGAGGGGTTCGAGCCCCCTCGTCTCCACCAACACCT
>JBBCAX010000257.1:0-4555 GCA_051382335.1 Deltaproteobacteria bacterium TL4 | reverse complement strand
TGATAAAACGATTGTACGGGCAGACCTGCGTGTCTGCCCTGATAAAACGATTGTACGGGCAGACCTGCGTGTCTGCCCTGATAAAACGATTGTACGGGCAGACCTGCGTGTCTGCCCTGATAAAACGATTGTACGGGCAGACCTGCGTGTCTGCCCTGATAAAACGATTGTACGGGCAGACCTGCGTGTCTGCCCTGATAAAACGATTGTACGGGCAGACCTGCGTGTCTGCCCTGATAAAACGATTGTACGGGCAGACCTGCGTGTCTGCCCTGATAAAACGATTGTACGGGCAGACCTGCGTGTCTGCCCTGATAAAACGGGCGAACACATAGGTTCGCCCCTACGGGATGAAACAACGGCCATTCTGGGCGAACCCGCCCCCATTCTGGGCGAACACATAGGTTCGCCCCTACATGCGGGCGAACACATAGGTTCGCCCCTACATGCGGTTGTGCAATGGTTTAAAACGATGACCACAAATGAATATATTCGTGGTGTGAAATCATATAATTGGCAACCCTTTAATAAACGAATATGGCAACGCAATTATTATGAACACATAATCCGAAATGAAAATGAATACAATCGCATTGCCCAATACATTATGGGTAATCCCCAAACATGGGGTGATGACCAATTAAATAACGGTACCGAAAATATGCTTATGGAATCGCGTGCAGAATATGGGGTAGAACCATGGATGGTATAATCTCAAAGAAAACGTTCATACGGGCTATTCGGGCTATTGTACGGGCAGACCTACGTGTCTGCCCTGATAAAACGGGCAAACACACCACCATTCTGGGCGAACACACAGGTTCGCCCCTACATGCGATTCTGGGCGAACACACAGGTTCGCCCCTACATGCGATTCTGGGCGAACACACAGGTTCGCCCCTACATGCGATTCTGGGCGAACATACAGGTTCGCCCCTACATGCGATTCTGGGCGAACACTACATGCGATTGTGCAATGGCAACGCAATTATATTGTACGGGCAATTGTACGGGAAGACCTGCGTGTCTGCCCTCGTATCTGCCCTCGTGTCTGCCCCAAAAAATCACAGGAGCTTAAATGATCGACTATAAAACTATTGCAGAATCTAAAAACTTCATCGTTCTCGACAAATACACCAAAGAATCCCAGGTTTGTGAAGGCTACCAGACCGAATCCGATTTAGAACGGGAACTTATCCAAGACCTCAAAAATCAGGGCTATGAACACCTCCACAATCTCACCACCCCTGAAAAGATGCTTGCCAATGTACGGGTGCAGTTGCAAACCCTCAATAATGTGCAGTTTTCAGAAGGCGAATGGTCTCGCTTTGTTGAAGAGTTTTTAGATAAACCCAGCGATACCACCATCATCGACAAAACCCGTAAAATCCACGATAACTATATCCACGATTTTGTCTTTAATGATGGACATATCCAAAACATCTACCTCGTAGATAAAAAGAACATTGCCCGCAATAAAATGCAGGTGATTGCTCAGTTTGAACAAACAGGCTCTCACGCCAACCGCTACGATGTTACCATTCTGGTCAATGGCTTGCCCTTGGTGCAGGTGGAGTTGAAAAAGCGGGGTGTGGCAATTCGTGAAGCCTTCAACCAAGTTCATCGCTACAGCAAAGAGAGCTTCAACGCCGACAACTCGCTCTTTAAGTATCTTCAGATTTTCGTCATTTCAAACGGTACCGACAGCCGTTATTTTGCCAACACCACCCAACGGGATAAAAACAGCTTCGATTTTACTATGAATTGGGCGAAGTCCGACAACACGCTCATTAAAGACCTGAAAGATTTCACCGCCACCTTTTTTCAGAAACACACCCTGCTCAATATCCTGCTGACTTATTCAGTGTTTGATGTGAGCGACACCTTGCTGGTCATGCGTCCCTATCAAATTGCCGCCACGGAACGCATTTTATGGAAAATCAAAAGTTCATATCAGGCAAAAAAATGGAGTACCACCGAAAGCGGCGGCTTTATCTGGCATACCACTGGCTCAGGTAAAACCCTCACCAGTTTCAAAGCGGCACGCCTGGCAACCGAACTGGATTTCATTGATAAAGTCTTCTTTGTGGTAGATCGTAAAGACCTCGATTTTCAAACCATGAAAGAGTATCAACGCTTTTCCCCCGATAGCGTCAACGGTTCTGAAAGCACCGCAGGACTCAAACGGAACATCGAAAAAGATGATAATAAAATCATCGTAACCACCCTTCAAAAACTGAACAACCTCATAAAAGGTGAAGCCGACCTGCCCATCTACGGCAAGCAAGTAGTGTTTATCTTTGACGAATGCCACCGTTCGCAATTTGGGGAAGCTCAAAAGAACCTCAAAAAGAAGTTCAAAAAGTTCTGCCAGTTCGGGTTTACAGGTACGCCGATTTTCCCACAAAATGCCTTGGGTGCAGAAACCACCGCCCTCGTTTTTGGTACTGAATTGCACTCCTATGTCATTACCGATGCGATCAGAGATGAAAAAGTATTGAAATTCAAAGTGGACTACAACGATGTACGCCCACATTTTAAGGCGATTGAGTCCGAACTGGACGAGAAAAAACTCAGTGCCGCAGAAAACAAACAAGCTTTACTCCACCCCGAGCGTATCAAAGAAATTTCTCAGTACCTTCTCAACAACTTCAAACAGAAAACCCATCGGCTTCAAGGGAGTAACAAAGGCTTTAATGCCCTGTTTGCCGTGAGCAGTGTCGATGCTGCCAAAGCCTACTATGAAACCTTGAAGAGCTTACAGAAAGAGTGTGACAAACCCCTCAAGATTGCTACTATCTTCTCTTTTGCCGCCAATGAAGAACAGGAGGCAATCGGGGAAATTCCTGATGAAGGTTTTGAACTCACCGCAATGGACAGCAGTGCCAAAGAGTTTCTCTCTGCCGCCATTGATGACTACAACACCCTGTTCAAAACCAATTTCGGCGTTGAGAGCGACCAGTTTCAAAACTACTATCGAGACCTTGCTAAACGGGTGAAAAGTCAAGAAATCGATCTGCTTATTGTGGTCGGTATGTTCCTCACCGGCTTTGATGCTCCGACGCTCAACACCCTTTTTGTTGATAAAAACCTGCGGTATCACGGTCTCATGCAAGCCTTTTCACGAACCAACCGCATTTATGATGCCACCAAGACCTTTGGTAATATCGTTACCTTCCGCGATTTAGAACAAGCCACTATTGATGCCATTACACTATTTGGTGACGCAAACACAAAAAATGTGGTGCTTGAAAAGAGTTACAGGGAGTACATGGAAGGCTTTACCGATTTGGCAACCGGCGAAGCTCGCCGTGGCTATGTAGATGTGGTAAAAGAACTACAACAGCGATTTTCCAAACCCGATGAAATCGTTACCGAAAAAGATAAAAAAGAGTTTGCGAAACTCTTTGGTGAATACCTTCGTATTGAAAACATCCTGCAAAACTACGATGAATTTGCGGGTTTAAAAGCCTTGCAAGCTGTCGATATGACTGACCCCAAAGCCCTTGAAGAGTTCAAGGCTGTTCACTATCTCAGCGATGAAGATATTGCTGCAATGCAAGGGATTGAAGTGCCTGCGGATCGCACCATTCAGGATTACCGTTCAACCTACAACGATATTCGCGACTGGCTTCGCCGTGAAAAAGGCGGCAAAGAAAAAGAGGACTCCACCGTCCATTGGGATGATGTTGTTTTTGAAGTGGATCTTCTGAAATCACAAGAGATCAATCTGGATTACATTCTTGAACTGATTTTTGAAAACAACAAAAAGGTGAAAGATAAAGCGTCATTGGTTGAAGAAGTTCGCCGGTTAATCCGTGCCAGCATCGGCAACCGTGCAAAAGAGAGTCTGATGGTGGATTTCATCAACCAAACCCATTTGGACAATATCCCCGATAAAGCCAGCATCATCGATGCCTTCTTCACCTTTGCCCAGGCTGAACAAAAACGAGAAGCAGAAGAGCTAATCCGTGCGGAAAGCCTCAATAAAGATGCGGCAAAACGGTATATTCTCGCTTCATTAAAACGAGAATACGCCAGCGAAAACGGCACCGAACTCAATGCGATTCTTCCCAAAATGAGTCCGCTGAATCCGCAATACTTAACAATGAAACAAAGCGTCTTCCAAAAGATTGCTGCCTTTGTCGAGAAGTTTAAGGGTGTAGGCGGGCAGGTATAAAAAGTCTGAGATGCATAACAAACAGCCTGGTAGGGTGGGCACCGGTAAGCAAATCGAGATAGACGTTTCAGTGTTCCGTCTTAGGCTAGTAGCCCAAAGGAAACAAGCTCATTCCAAACAAAATTCCAGATCCACATTTGATGATGAGTCATGAATGTCAAACGACTACCGCAATAGACGCCCCCCATGAGCGGAAACGCCTTAAAAAGGGATGCGGTTCGATGGATTCACCACAAACCACTGTTGGTTTTCAAGCGTTAGTGTTGGAAATCCAACAGTTGATCTCTCAGTTTTGAGACGCCAAGTGTTCGTTTTATCGCCATTCCATATAATTTTATCACCTAAAATTTTTTGCGTAATTATATGATATAAATT
>JBBCAX010000256.1:0-6253 GCA_051382335.1 Deltaproteobacteria bacterium TL4 | reverse complement strand
GGTTAATAACCTGAATTGGACCTGATTGGTCTAACTCACTATTATTAAATAAATAACTTTTACTTCATTCGTGAAGGACGGCATCTTGTAAAGAGGAACCATGAATACTTATGGACAATATCAACAGGCCTACAAAAAGGCATCAATTACAACACTCGATCAAACGAAATTGATTGTTATGTTGTATGATGGCGCAATCAGAAATATCAGTATTGCTCTTGAAAAGATGAAAGAGCGGGATGTTGAAAAAACACATATCGGTTTTGTTAAAAGCAAAAATATTATTTCAGAGTTAATGCTCTCTCTCAATGAAGAAAAAGGAGGGGACATCGCTAAAAATCTGAAAAGTCTTTACAATTATATGTTTGGACTCTTGATTGATGCAAACGTCAATAAAGATCCAGAGCCAGCTTTAATCACTCTCAAACTATTAAAAGATTTACGGGATGCGTGGAGCGCCATTTCCATCACAAATAACCAGACGACACCACAGCGTCTTCAAACCGGGACGCCTAATAATGGTAATAGTGTGAGAAGTATTAATCTTAAAGGTTAGTACGGTAACAAGACCTCAATGTTGTTTTACGAAACCCAATTAAGGTTTCTCCGTTCCTGGATTCCCATAAGGGAAAAGGGACGACGCCTTTGGTTTTGAATTTGACTGGTAAAGGAGCACCATGAATAAACCTGCGACATATCAAACTTATTATCAGACTAATGTCCAAACTTCGGATCAGTTGAAGTTGATTATTATGATGTATGACGGTTTGCTTCGTTTTATGAAAAAAGCCATTGTGAAAATCAATGGTGGTGAGATTGAAGCCGCTCATCATTACATCACACGAAGTAAAAATATTCTTCAAGAGCTGATTTCAACTTTGCGTATTGAAAAGGGCGGAGAAATTGCCCAAAACCTCAGAGAGTTGTATCTTTACTCTTATAAAAAACTGATAGAAGCTAATTTGAAAAAAGACCCCATGCTGATTCAGGAAGTCGTGCAGATCATCAGCAACTTAAAAGAAGGCTGGGAACAAGTACGGGAAAGACAAGCACAGCAGCTCAAGCAGTCCGCTAAGTTGGTCACACAACCTAAAAAGGTGAGCATACAAGGCTAGCCGGATCACCGGATCTTGAGCTTTATGTCCGTCATGTACGGTTTTTAAAAAAGAATATAGCGGTGAGGGTGCATTTGTACTCTGCTTTACAGACAAAGGCACTAACATACTGAATTTTTCATGGATTCCTCTGTGTGTTTTCTACGAAAAAAAGTAACTCATGCAGCTATGTTTTTGCCTGAATTTGTCTGAAAAATATTATTTTTATGACGATTAACTGATTCTAGAGGATATCGTTTGCGGTGCATTATTTAAAGAGAAGATGTCGTATGCCATGAAGTGAGAGTGGACTACAGAGATAGTAGCAGGTTGCCTTTAAGGGGCGTTTTTCTATCTAATGAAGCGAACATTAAATAGGAAGACTGCCCCTTTCGTTTTTTAAATGAAATGTGCTTACGTGAAGCCGGAGTACAAAAAAACAAAGTATTGAACCTATAGGAGTGATCCATAGAGTCATAATTAAAATAATAATTTGAATTGATTTTGAGAGGAGCAAAGATGGAAGCGTCAAACTTTGAGACAAGTCCGTATCGCTATAACAAGCAGGTGTATAGTCAATTATTTCCAACTCAAGCTGAGTTGTACGAAACAGCCTATAGGTGTGAAAGTGAGCTTTCCTACGGTGCCATCCGACAGGATCAGATCATTCAGAACGCTGAGTATGTTATTTCTTTGACCCAGGTCGCATTACAAAACCTGCATCGGATACGCCAAAGTATTGAAAAGCTTCAGCAGAAGGTAAGTTCGGAATTTAGTGAGTATGGAACCAAACCGACTCCGAATCATGAGCTCAACCCGCTGTTGCAATTTGAGAAAAGGTATATTCAGGAAATTGCGACAGACGCCTATTTTGATGGGAAAGGGTTATTGGGAGGACAGTTAGGAGTGATCAACAATGGTGAGGGATTCAAAGTTCTGTCTGCGGTGCTGGAAAATAGTTATCGGAAATCGATAGCTTTGAATATCGAAGTTTTGCAGACAGCCACTCGTAGCTCTCTGGAAGGAAGTACTCCGCTGAGCAACGAGTTGCTACAACAGGAGTGTTGTCTTTCCATCTATGAAAACGGTAAAACCGTTGATTATCAAATCACTGAAGGAGAAACCGTTGAGTCTTTACTGCGAAATCTTCAGGAATTTTTGATGACAAAAGGGATGGATCTTGAGGTTGGCGTATCGGAGCAGGGTCAGATAAAATTAACACATAATCAATATGGAAGTCGGCATTATTTTTCGGCAAGAAGTCACGCAACTTCTATGTTTTCTCAACGTATCGGCGGAACCTTACATTCTGATGTCGCCCAAGATTGTGAAGGCATGATCAACGGCAAAGAAGTACGAGGTGAAGGAAAAGTCTTGGTTGATGATGAAGCTTATCCAAACGATGAGCAATTGTTGATTCTCTGTGAACATAACCAGAAAGGGAAAGGACATCTGACTTTTACCTACTCCCCGGTCTTGGTTCAGATGGGCGATGACGTACAATACATGTTTTCCGTTTATATCCGTTCCTGTGTTTTAAGAGATCTGGGGTGCGGCATTGATAATTTCAGTGAGTTTCAATCCCTGGCAGATCTTCAGATTTCGGACTGGCAAACGGTGTATGACACATTACTGATACTTCAAAATAGTTTATTTGAAGTTGATGATCAGATTTATATCCTTCAACAACAGCAAAGAGCTTTGGAAGACATTACCTTGATGGTCCTGGATCGCATTGGCGTTGAGGACATTGCTGCTTGAGAAATCAGAGTGGGATTTGAATTTTATTGGAGTTCACCAATCAATCATTTAAGGAGAAATTATGGAAGGTATAGTTGTAGCGTTCATCCTTATATCTCCGTTTATTACCTATCTGTTTTAATACGGATGATATAGCTGTCCAGGAAAGTTTTTTTCCTGGGAACGCGGGCATCTTGCCCGCAAAAGCAGGCGGGACGCCCGCGCTCCCAGCAGGAATTTATCTGGACAACTATACATAGGTGTTCGGGGTTTTTGTTGACCTTATTATTTTGATTAATATTTTTTGTGTTCAAACCTCGTTCCAAGCTTGGGAACCAGAGGTGGCAAAGCGGATGAAGCTGGAGCTTCAAAAATATAAGCGATTCCCAAGCTGGAGCGTGGGAACCAGAGGTGGCACTGGTACTTGGAAACCAGAAGTGCGTAACATGAGAATAGCCCTGAAAAGCAAAGTTTTCATTTTTTTTATCCTCGTGAATTGTGCTTCTAAACGTACTCGAACCCTTTCATTTTGAGCACGGCTACTCACTTAAGCGGGACATTGGTAGGCGGGGATTACATGCCCCGCTTTTCTGATCGTTGAGGTTGCCGGACACGTAGTTCTGGCCTATCATCGAGGTGTCCCGGCTTAAGTGAGTAGCCTCGAGTACGGGCACGTCTTACGAGCAGCATACTGTATTTATTAATATTATTTTTTAAACGGTGGTCAGGGAAGATCACTTTTTATTGGTGGCATTTGAGAAACCATGAGTTCGTAACTCATCAGGTCAATAGGAATATGACCTTTACAGAATGCTGCTTCAACAAAAGCAAAAGGAGGTTGCTATGGCAATGCGAGTTAATCACAACATCAGTTCCATCAATACCCAACGACAGTTGGAAAGTGTAAATAGTGCCACAACAAAGACCTTGGAAGCCTTGTCTTCAGGGTTAAAGATCAATAAAGCTGCGGATGGACCAGCGGCATTAGTCATTTCAGAAAGTATGCGTTCTCAGATTTCAGGCTTACGTCAAGCGGTCGAAAACTCCGAGAATGGGATCAATATGGTTCAAACAGCAGAGGGTTCACTTCAAGAAGTGAATCGTCTTTTAATAGATGTACGTCAACTTGCCGTTCATGCTTCAAACGAGGGCGTCAACGATGATTCGATGTTAACCGCAGATCAAGCAGAAATTAAAAGCGCGTTAGCTACGATTGATCGTATTGCCGCGACCTCTCAATTTGGAACCAAACGACTTCTTGACGGAAGTCGAGGCGCGAATGGGGTTGCCACAGGTGAAGGGTTACAATTTGTTAGCGCTGATCCCAATACCATCACCTCCCCGGTCAGTGGGTATGGGGTCAGTATCAGCCAAGTCGCAACTAAATCGAGCTTCAAAGGGACGGCGGCCTTATCACAGCAAATTATTGACGCTGGTGAAAGCATGACCATTAGAGAAGGCGGCAAAACCGTTTCCTTCACTACAATTAAAGGCGAGAGTGCCGACGTCAACTTTAATGAACTGAGTAAAGCTATTGATCAAGCCGGTCTGAACGTAAGTTTAATTCGGGACGAAAACAACCTCGTGCATCTGGAACATAAGGATTATGGAAGTAAACATAATTTTTCTGTTGCCAGCTCAACGGCAGGTGTTTTATCGCAAGTTGCTAACGTGACAGAGCAATCCGTTAAAGGCAAAGATGTAATCGGTCTGATCAACGGTGAAGAAGGACAGGGCGATGGTCAGGTCTTGACAGGGAAGGCGGCAAATCCGACAACGGCAGGACTTTCCGTCCGCTATTCCGGCGCGTTGCTAACTCCTGAAGGTCAAAGTGCGGGAACCGTTTCTGTGGCTCAAAATTCACTCACCTTTCAAGTCGGAGCGAATGAAGGTCAGACCGTTAAAGTCTCTTTGAAAAACATGGCCTCCCGCGCCTTGGGACGAGGGGTCGACAACACTAGTGGCTATAACTCTCTCGATGATATTGATGTCAGGAGTTTCGATGGAGCTCAAGATGCTATCAAGATGATTGATAAGGCTATTGAGGAAACCAGTCAAGTACGTGCGAAGTTAGGTGCTTTCCAAAAGAACACCTTATCCAGTAACTTGAATAACTTGAGAATTGCGACGGAAAACTTGACGGCTGCGGAGTCCACAATTCGTGACGCCGATATGGCGAGTGAAATGGCTGATTTTACCAGAAATCAGATCATGTCTCAAGCGTCTACGGCAATGTTGGCTCAAGCGAATCAGCGACAACAAACGGTTCTCGCTCTGATTCAGTAGCTTTAACGTTACTGTTGCTTCAATATTTTAGCAACAGTAACCCATTGGTAAGTTTCCACCATTCAGGAAAACACTTTTCGGCTTAAAGCCCAAAGGTGTTTTCCTTGAGTGACGGCTATTCACTTAAGGCGGTACAGAAGGTGGGTAATTGTCCCGCTTTAAGTGTGTAGCCACAGTAGGCTACTCACTTAAGCCGGGACAGCTATTCAAAGTAGGATGTGTTAGCCGGTAGGCGTAACGCATCAATAAACCCGCATCTGCCTGATGCGTTACGCTCGCAAGCTCGCTAACCTACCCTGTGTCCCGGCTTAAGTGAGTAGGCTTACAGTAAGTTATATAACTACTGCAAGTATTCCTGAAATCATGGTGAAAAGTTTGTATAGACATGCATTTAAATAAATTCAGCATGTATATTTTGGATGACCCATTTAATCGACTCATGATTAGGAGTGTCAAAGCTTGCTTTGACCAGAAAAGCCAAAGCTTTTCTTTGAATTTTGCCAAAGCAAGCTTTGGTACTCCACAGTAATTTCAATGAAATTATTTAAATGAACGTCTATAGTTCCGCCTTTAGGCGGCTTTTCAGCAGGGTTTTCCGCCTAAAGGCGAGACTACAAACCTGATTTCATGCACGGGTATTGGGGCAGAGCTGGGATGATGAAAATTGCACCAATGATTGAAATAATCATTGGTGTTCGGGGTTTTAATCGCTCAATCGCATTCTCGTTCCGTGGCTCCGCCACGGAATGCCTATTAGCGAGGCTCTGCCTCGCCTGAATGGAGGCAGAGCCTCCAGATATGCATTCCAAGGCAGAGCCTTGGAACGAGGCTTGAGCACAAAAAATATTAATCAAAACAATAATGTAAGCAAAAATACCGAATACCTTAGACGTTCATTTAAATAAATTCATTGGAGTCTAACCCAAGCTGTTGAGTGCCAAAACTTGCTTTGCCAAAGCCAAAGCAAGGCTTTCGTCTTTCTGGCCAAAGCAAGCTTTGGCCCTCCTGAAACAGCGTTGTTTAAACGGCTCTCGCAACAGGATGAGTTTTCTGAATTTATTTAAATGCTGGACTTTGAACATTTGATTCATGGTTTTAGTTTTAATTATTCAATACTATCAGTGGTTTTATTT
>JBBCAX010000255.1:0-22160 GCA_051382335.1 Deltaproteobacteria bacterium TL4 | reverse complement strand
TCTATAATATAAAAATCATGGGTAAGATAATGGGAGTTTGTATCGCAATTGATCGGCAGAGAAAAGCTAAACTCGACAACTCTTTGTCAAGAGTTGCTGAAAAGAAGAGGGGACGTCCTTAGCGTTTGATTTTTCCTGGTAAAATCGTATCCTGTTTAAATTTCCTGGTAGTCAACAATTCTACAAATATCGGCTTACATTAGTGTTCTGAATTCCGTAAAAACACCTCCTATGAAAACAAACGATATTGCTGAAACGCTAAAAACTATTCAGGTGGATCTTGACAAGAGTGAAGATCCAAATGGAAATAGGAGCATTTCCAAGATCGTTGATCTCAAGAATAGAAAAACCAAAGAGAAAAAACAGCGGCTGCTTACGGTGTTGAAGTATCCTATGCTTCCACTTCACAATAATATTTCAGAAAATTCGGCGAGAGTCCAAAAACGAAGGGAGGATGTCAGTCTGCAAAGGAAGAATGCGGAGGAGTACGAGCTAAGGACACTATGATGAGTTTAACTGAAACGGCAAGAAAATTAAAAGTAAAAATCCCAGAGTATTTCCATGATAGAATCAGTGGACAGTTCCGTCTTCCCTCCCTCGCTGATTTGATTCGAAGCAAGAGCATCGCAACCTTTGATAACAGCAACAAGTTATAGTATGCCTCCGGCGGATCGCTTTTTAATAAGCCTGCGACGCTTTAAATTTAAAAACATAATACAAAATCTTGTTTATTAGATCACAAACGCTTCGGTAAAAATAATTGTCGTCGATAGGGAAAAGTAATTGACATTAGACACGGAAGCCTGTACTACCCTAAATAAGGAGTAAAATTGTACTTAAATTCACTATTTAAAAGCTAACTCATTGAAATTTTATTATGAACTCGCAAAACTCAGATTAAATTTATGGTTGACTTTAAACACGGTATCTACAACGGTTCTCAATGCGAGTATCCCAACGTAGGCCCGTAGCCGAAAATAAAAAGCTGTTTCCTTAAGTCAACAGCATTGTCATGGGTACCTATAGACATTCATTTAAATAAATTCATTTTTGAGGAGACGAAGGTTGTAGGGCGAATTAGCCCAACGTAAGCTTCTGAATTAATATGATTTGTTGTTGTGTGTAATTCGCCAGTCCTCTTGAAACGTCGGATTACACGCCGCTACGCTGCGTTAAGCGGACCTACGCCCAATCGTTTCAATTGTGAACTATTTAAATGAACAACATCTATAGGCATCCAGCTTTAGCTGGTGGTTCTTCACTAAAACTAATTAAAGGAGAATATATGAAAATGATAAAAATATATTTGAGTCTTGGATTAATAATCGGAATTGGATGGATATTACCTGCTTCACTTCAGGCAGAAGCCTCACCTCATGAAGTGATTAGTTTAGTTAATCAAGCAGCCTCTTTCATATCGAAAGAGGCTAAGACGTCTTTGATAGAATTAAATAAAAATCCTAATCGATTTATGAGTAAAGATTTATATGTATTTGTTTTGGATTGTGAAAAACAAATTACGGTAGTTCAACCGATTGTTCCTGCCTTAGTTGGAAAACCTATTAGTATGTTAAAAGATGTGAAAGGCAACAATTTTGGAGCTAAATTTTGTGAATTACAAAATCAGCTTAAAGGTGGTTGGATTGAATATTGGTGGCGTAAACCAGATGTTGCACAGGCGTTTCGTAAGGTCTCTTTTGTGCGCAAAGCCGAAGGTTCTTCGTATGTAGTAGGAGCAGGCATTTACGAAGAAAATCTAAGTATTGATGAGTTGAATGCGCTTCTAAAATGATGATGTTTTTGGGGGGATTCCCCAACGGGTAGATGTGCTCCGTAAGTGCGTTTGCAACTGCCTCTGTTGGATTATCACGAATAGTTAATTATATGAAAATTGCTCATAAAATTCAGGCTCTAGTACTCATTAGTTCTTTGTTTTTATTGATCACAACATGGAGTCTGGCTCAGCTAAATAATACTAAACTTGAGTATTATGAACTCATTGAAAAATTGGATGTTTTTCAAAGACATTTGCTGATGGCTTTAGTCTCTCATGCTCAATTCAAAAGTTCTTTTTCAGAGGAACAGAAAACTAAAAAGTTGCTTGAAACATCTCAAGATTTTTTTAAAAAAATTCCTATTGATTTATTAAAAGACCAAAAGCAATCATTAGATGAAGTTCAAAATACGCTTTCTTCATTTCAGAGCGTTTTTGATCAAATTGTGGATAAAACTCGTTCCTTGCTTCAAAAAAAAGAAATATTGAATCAATTAGTAGAGTCTTATTCTAAAGAAATAATCTTGGTGAATACTAAGATCGATGAAAAAATCGGTAATGCACTGATGACAGGAGTTACTCCTGATGTAGGATTGTACAATATTCTCAATTCGTCACGAAATGCATTTGGGTGGTTAAACAGGGTTATGTTAAGTTTGAATCAAGAACTTTTTTTAGAAGGGAATCGAAAAAAATTTGATCAAAATTATCAACAAGCGATGCATACGTTATCCATAGAAGAAGCCAATCTCAAAGCGTTGGTACAGACGGAGGAATACAAAGATTTGACGACACTTGCCACTGGATTGACAAAAACTTTAACTGAGATGAAAAAATTGGTGGCGGAATCTGTCCAATTATTTGAAGAAACTCGACAATTATCTGAGCAAATTGAATTGGATCATCAAAAGAAAATCCATGATTCAATTCAAAAAATTGCTCAGTTTTCTCAAGAAAGTCGCAATCGTAAAGCTAACGAAATTTTTTGGATTCAGTTAATCGGAGTAGGTATTATTTTTCTACTATTATTTGTCGGAGGCGGATGGATTGCGCTCTCCATTACTCGTTCACTCAATCAAGTAGTATTGCAAATCCAAGAAGTAGGCACGCAACACGATTTAACCCAGCGAATTTCCATACAAGGTGGTGAAATAGGAGAAGTAGCTCACGCGTTTAATGCTCTTTTGAATCAACTCGAACAGAGTGTCACGATGATCTTCACCAATGCTTTATCTCTGGCACAAAATTCGGATGATCTCAATCAGTTATCGTCCTCCCTTTTTGAACATGCGCAATGGATGATAAAACAAAGTAGTGCGTCTTTTAGTTTGGAACAAGCGATGAGTCATTCGATGCAAGTTGCTGAAATATCGACAGAACATGTTTCAGGAAATGTCCTTATTATTTCCAGCAGCATTGAAGAATTGAGTATCAATATCATGAGCTTGGCAACCACAACTCAACAAATTTCGGATAATGTCCAATCTTCCAATAAAGATATAGATAGAGCGTTTCATAATATTTTGAGCATTGCCAATCACATGGGGCAATTTTGTACCTCCTTGAATCATATTACAGAGCATACAACCCAGGCAACGCTCATTGCCACACAAGCCAATGAAAATATTACCAAGACTGTAGAAACAATGAATCACCTATCGCAAATATCAATTGAAGTAGGCCACGTAGTGAAGATGGTTAGTTCGATTGCCGTACAAACGAATATGTTAGCCCTAAATGCAACGATTGCGGCAGCTCGAGCTGGGGCCTTTGGGAAGGGGTTTGCTGTGGTCGCTCATGAAGTGAAGGAGTTAGCACAACAAACCTCGGTGGCCAACGAAGAAATATTGAACAAAATGGAGAGTATTCAAAATTGCGTGAATGCTTCGCTAAAAAGCTCTAAAACCGTTGATGACATCATCAAAAATATGGTTCAGATGAATCAACAAGTCGCCAGAACCATCGTAGAACAAAACGTCCTTTCTAAAGAAATTGCGATATCTATTGATCAAGTAGTGATATTGTTAAAGAACTCTTCTAAAAATATGGAAGAAGCCAATCATGGTGTCCAGGATATTACCAAGTCAACTTCTGAGATTTCTATTGCAGCAAGGGATGCTGCTCAAAATACCGCTCAAGTTGCTGATGAAGTGAAAAAGATGGCGCATCTAAATAAAGAAGTGTCTCAAAACGCTAACAAGCTTCAAGAATATCTCCAAAAAATGCAAAGATCTATTAAAGAAGTAGAGCAAGGAACGGAACAAACGCATGTAAAATCCATTGATCTTTTGAACATTGCTAATTCCTTGAAGGAGTCTGTGAGTATCTATCAGATACCAACTTAGACCCTACGCTTCATACCAGTCCAAAGATGATCTCCGTTATTACGACCAAAGCTGTAAGATACATGTCTCCTCAATCAAGAAGAGTCCGTTCAACGGTTTAAAGCTTTCATAGAGGCTTCAGGGTTATGCAAAATACATTTCTAAAAAATAATAGCTTCACTCTTTCTTTAAAATAATGAGTGAACTGACAACTTATTTTCAGAAGCTTAAGCGGTGGTAGTTGGTCAGTCGGTGGAGATATTCAAGCAGGTGGCACGGTAGAAACATCGTGCATTCGTAATCGCCCAAATCGGGTAGGTAGCGGTTTTTCTCCGCCACCTCCCACATTGCCGTACATGCGGCTCCGCATATGGCGGTTCGTAGAAATCATCGCGCTGTTGCGGGATAGTGACACTTGATCCAAAGTTGTCTGATAGAAACAAGTCCCTCTCGTGCTCGAACCCTTTCAATTCGTTCACGAGCACGAACACGGAATCCAAGGAGTAAAACAGGAACAATTATTCTTTGGTGCCATTTTCATCACCTCACGTAAAAACTTAAATATTATATGACGTTAAAGGTATTATGCGACAACAAGGGATGTTATTATTACTTATTTTCGTTTTTTTGAGTATTCCGCTACAGGGGTTTGCTTCAAAAGTTGAAGATGTGGCAAAGTTGAAGAAGTTCAAGAGCTGTGTTAAATGTGATCTTTTCGGGTTAGTCATTCAAGGGGCGGATTGGCATGGGGTTGATTTATATAAAGCCAATCTGCAAGGCAGTGAAATTACTAAAACCAATCTGACAGACGCTTTTTTGGTGGGTGCCAATTTTACGGGCGCCAATTTATCAGGGACCAATTTTTTCAACTCCAGAATGGAAGATACGCTGTTTGTAAAAGCAAAATTGATAGGAGCAAAACTCGAAAATGTTAATTTCATGGGGGCCTCTTTCAACGAAGCAAATTTGAGTGGTGCCAATCTCTATAAAACCATTTTATACAAAGTGAATATGCAAGATGCGGATCTTTCCGGGGTTGATTTGTCGGGAACCAGCATTTACCAAGGGAATTTACGAAATACGAAACTGGAACGGACCAAATTACAATATGCCATGCTCGCTGGTGTGGATTTGCGCTCTGCGGTCATGAATCAAACCGATTTATTAGGTGCCAATTTACGGGAGGCCCTGTTGATCGGAGTAAAAATGAACAAAGCGAATTTGAAGGATAGCGATTTAAGCGGTGCCGATTTACAAGATGCTGATCTGTCAGGATCTGATTTAAGAGGTGCCAATTTGAGTGGCGCAAAATTCATCAACACCGGCTTTGCGGGAGTCTTGTTTGATAAGGTTAATTTTTCAGGCTTAAACTTGGAATGCGCCAACTTTTCGGGGGCCTTATTGGTCGGTGCCAATTTTTCAAACGCCAACATCAAACAAGGTAATTTTTTCAAAGTTGATATTGAGGGTTCCAATCTGAATAACGTCAATTTGATGAATGCGGATTTAGAATTAGCCCGCATGGAAGGTGTCAGTTTGCTTGATGCTCAACTTCAAGGAGTGCGTTTGGTAAAGGCTAAACTTCAAAATGCGGTGCTAAATAATGCGGATTTATCCAAATCCAACATGCAATACGCTCGACTCAACAACGCAACACTTCAGAATACCAAGTTGATCGGTGCCAATCTTTCAAACGCGAATTTATCTGGGGCGGATTTATCTGGGGCGGATTTGTCTGGGGCAGATTTATCTGAAGCCGATTTAACAAATGCCAATTTTTCAGGAGCCTTATTAATCGGAGTAAACTTATCAAAAGCAAATCTTCAAAAGGCTCAGTTCAGTAAGGCCAATTTGGGGAAAGCTAATTTAGGGAAAGCGGACTTGCGTTATGCTGATTTTTCTTATGCGAAAATTCAAGAATGTAATTTAACCGACGCGTTGATGCAATATACCACTCTGTTTCATGCCGACTTAAATAAGTGTAAAATGATACGGGTTAACTTAAGTCATGCCAACATGAAATATGTGAATTTAAGAGACGCTGATACTTTAAACGCCATCTTGGAAAACGTCATTTGGGATTGATTTTCAGCATAAGCCATGTCGTTTAGCCAGCTTTTCAAAACGGTCAAAGGAACGTTCAATCACACGTTGTTCACAGCAATAAGCAATTCTGAAATATCCCGGTTTTCCAAAGCCTGTTCCCGGTACCAGCAGCACCTTCTCTTCCAGAGCTTCCTTAACAAAACGAAGGTCATCAGCGATTGGCGCTTGAGGAAACATATAAAAGGCGCCTTGAGGTTTGACCACTTTAAATCCCAACTCGATTAAGCGAGCATAAAGCAAGTCTCTTAACACCTCATAGTGACTTATATCAATCATTACCCCCTGCAAATGAGTCAACGCTTGCTGCATTAAGGCGGGTGCATTGACATAGCCCAGAATCCGTGTGGTTAAAACCAGGGCGTTCTGGAGATCGTTTCGGATTTCAATTTCTGGATGTATGGCAATGTATCCAATGCGTTCTCCCGCTAAACCGAGATCCTTGGAGTGAGAGGTCACCATGATGGAATTTTTATGAGCGATAAAAACGTGAGCGAGTTCAACGTGATCAAAGAGGATTTGACGGTAAGGCTCATCGGATATCAGGTAAATCGCATGTCCATACGCTTTCTCTTTTTTTGCGAGTAATTCACCCAATTGGTTCAAGGTTTGTTGGCTATAGACCACCCCCGTTGGATTATTGGGCGAATTAATGATCATTATTTTGGTATCAGGGGTTAGCGTTTTTTCAATTTCATCCCAGTCGGGTTGAAACTCGTCATTGGTATTCGCAACGATCAACGTGCCATTATGATTTTGAGCATAGAAACCATATTCCACAAAGTAAGGGGCCAATGCCAGAACTTTTTCTCCCGGATTCAACAGTGCTTTAAAAACAGCATTGAGTCCTCCTCCCGCGCCCACGCACATGATGATGTCTTCTTTCTTAAACAGGTAGGGCATTTCCCGTGTCAGGGTCTTCGCAATGGCTTCCCGTGTTTCAGGATATCCCGCATTCGGCATATAACGATGCATTCCTTGCGGTGGCTTTGATAAAAGATCCAGCAATACCCGATGTACTGCGGCAGGGGGTTCCAGAATAGGATTTCCTAATGAAAAATCAAACACTTGCTCCGCACCATAAAGTGCCTTTAAACGCGTTCCTTCTTCAAACATTTGACGTATCCAGGAGGATCGGGTCATCGCTTCTTTCATCTGATTGGAAATAGACATAATTTAACTGTAGGAGTGAGGTTCTGTTCTTGAAACATTTAATGCTGGACTTCCTTCGCGCTACCACCATGGTTAGGACGAAAAACTGCCGCAGTGTCGCTCTTCTGCTGTCAATTGTCAATGAAGATATGATCTTCGCAAACATCGTTTGAATGAGTAGAATTTCCTGGCCATGACGCGATATCTTTTGTATAGGAATAATTATAACCTCTTTAGTTCATCACCTTTTGGAAAGGACGGTATCCCATGGCAGTTAAGAACAGTACAGCAACGAAATCAGCTCCGAAATCCACTCGTAAACCCGGAAAAACTTCAACAGACGACAAAACGCGGACTCCAAAACCGAAAGCCAGCGGTACGTCCAAAACGTCGACAAAAGCGCAAAGTTCCTCAACGACACCGAAAACAACCTCAACTCCCACACCTTCTATCAAAACAGCGCCTGCTGAACCTGAAAAAGCCCAATTAAAATATTGTTTGATCACAGGCGGCGCGGGCTTTTTAGGAAGTAATCTTGCCAAAGCTTTGTTGGAGAAAGGCTGTAAAGTCAGATTGTTTGATATCACACCTCCCCATTTTTCTCATAAAAACCTGGACTATCTGAGTGGGGATATTCGGAATCAGGAAGATCTGGATCAGGCCTGTCTCGGGATAGATACCGTATTTCATACAGCGGCAGTAATCAGTTTGATGGGCGGAAGCGCGGTCACTGAAGAATACAGAAAGCAAGCTTATGATATTAACGTTCAAGGAACCAAAAATGTGCTTTCCGCCTGTCATAAACACGGCGTTGCCCGGTTGGTTTATACCAGTTCCAATAATGTCTGCTTTGATGGAACCCCTAATCCCGATATGGATTCCAATACGCCTTATGCCCAACGCATTTACGATCTTTATACAGAGACAAAAATTCAAGTAGAACCCTATATTCTGAAAGCGAATGATCCCCATGGAACCTTAACCTGTGTGATTCGTCCCGCAGGCATTTATGGTCCTGAAAAATGTTATATGCTGGATCGTTTTGTTGATGAACTGGCTTCAGGAAAACTAATCGCCAATTTGGGCAATCCCAACGCGGTGCATGATAATTCCTACATTGAAAACCTGGTTCATGGGGAAATCCTTGCCGCGGAACACTTGCTTCCTGGAAGTCCGGTTGGCGGAAAAGCGTATTTCATTGTGGATGATGAACCTCAAAATTATTTTGAGTTTTTCCGTCCTCTCATTGAAGGCCTGGGACATCAATTCCCCAAATACTGGATTCCGATGTTTGTGGTTATGCCCGTTTTTCAACTATGGCAGCAGCTTCATTTTCGTTTTGGCATTACCCCGCCCATGATGACTCCCAAAGAGTTGGATAAAGTTTGTGTCACACACTTTGCGAATATCAAAGATGCGGAACACGATTTTGGTTATCGTCCGGTCAAAACCGTTGCCGAAGCGATGAAGCAATGCTTACCCTATTGTCGAGAACGTTATGACAAAATACTGGAGGAAGAAGGCCGTGTTGAACGCCCTAAAGCGGGCTGGTGGTATGCGATCATTGGCGGTATGCTGGCCTTGGCTCTGGTGGCTTTTAACGCTGAAGTGGGCTCATGGTTTCAGAAAGCCATACCCCTTTTGGGAGCGGTCCCGCTTGGTGTTTGGAAAGTTGTTTTCTGGCTGGCGGTCGCGGTGCACATTGGTGAATCTTTCTATGCCCGTAAAAAAACAAGAGAAGCGGGTATGCTGACCTCAGGAAGTTGGACTCTGCAAACGTTGTTATTGGGATATCCCTCAACTAAACTGATGCTCAATGCTGTCCGTAAGCATGAAAAACAGCAATTATCTTTTAGCCATTAATTTGTTTCAGCACTTTAGTTAAATGAGCCTTGAACTTGAGATGCTCTTCCACCAATTTTTGTTGAGCGTCTCTCTTAAATTTCAGGCTTTGAATGAGTCCGGTCCATTCCTGATAATGCGCCTCGGCTTTTTGAGTCATGCTTTGAACTTGTGCGGCATCCGTCTGTTTTTGGTTCGGATCTAAAGAGCGTATTAAAATAAAGCGCGCGCTCAGTGCGAGCAGACGATGAACCGACATATTGTGAAATTGTATGGTTGAAGGGCTCATTCCTACACCTTGGTGTTTGCCGGCTTGGGGGGCAATCACGCAGTTTTCCAGGAATTGCATCGTCTCCAGTAAAGATCTGAGATTAAATTTCCCCGTGGTTTTAAAGTTTTGAAGAACCTGTTCGTAATCATTCCTGAGTTTGCTCAGTTGCACTGAAGGATTGCTGGCTAATGCGGGAGAAAGCGTAATTTCTTTAATCACCGTGTTCATCGCTTCCCGAACAAAACCTATCTGCATATAATTGCGATATTGGGTTAATGTTTTGAGTAAGTCTGTAATATTGTTTTGCTGATTTTGAGCACAAAGCTCGGCGACCCCATCTGCTGTTTCCAACTTCTTATAATCAATAAAAAGTTCAGGAAACGCTTTGAGGTCTTGCATCTGCTGTTCTAAAATTCGTTTATAGTTTTCTGATAAAAACAGTCCCATCTCCTTGCGGTTGTATTCGAGTATTTCCAGATTGTTTTGTTCTTCTGCTGACAAAGAGCCACTTGCGCGTTTAAGCGACTCTTTTTTCATTTCCAACGTTTTGATTTTGCTTTCAAGTTCCTGTAACGCTTTCATTGCGAAAACACGTGCCGCCTCATAAAGCAAACTGACGGTGATCGGTGAGAAATAGGTGGTGAAACTCGCCCCTAACTGCATCAATAATTCTCCACGGGTATCGAGGTCCTGAATCAAATTAAACGAGCCTTTGGGCGATGTCCTTAAAAGTAACAAAATCTTGATTTTATAGGCTTGCAGCATGGGAAACCGATCCAGCGCGTCGCAGTACTTTTTTATATTTGACGTGGGTTGGGTGTATTGGAATAACGCCCGGCCAAGAACCCGATTCATTTTTTCCGCAGATATTTCTTTTTGCTCAGAATATTTTTTTCTTCCTTGAAATAAGAATTTCCCAACGCCACCGTATTCTATGGCATCGGTTACCTTTTTATGACTTCGAAATCCGTTGGCATAGCTAAACTGACAAGCCTCTTTGATTTCCTTTTGTCGAGAGACCATGTTTTCCCAAAACGCGCTTCGGGAGTTAAATTCCTCACCAAGGATGCCTTTTGAGGATAAAACCATTACTTTGAACTGTATGAGATCAGGATTATTTAGTGTTTTTTGACTCATCATCTCTCTATTCTGAATTTATTTAAATGAACATTTATAGTACACTCGGGCACTAAAGAAAAGGTTTGTTCTCAGAAGATACTGAAATAGACGTCAAGAGCAACGAATGGGTTCATTTATTCCGTGTTTCTGCTCATGCTCGTGAGGCGTGCTTGTAAACGAATTTAAAGGAATCGAGTACAAACACGAAAAATCGAGGCCACGACTCTTCTCGATTGCCTGGTGAGGGAACTGCTTATTTTGAGATTGACATTTAGGACGGTATCAACGACTCATGACGTAGAAATTTTCGAACAGCCTTATGGAATTCTGGCGGTATGGTATCAGTTCAGTCTGAACAATGGAGCTTCCGGTAATTATTTCCAAAGGCGAGTTTCGAACATCCCTGAGCCCTCACCTTTTTCCATAGATAACAATGATGAAAACACCCTCCTGGATCAACGATTTCCTGGCACTCAGGCAGAAAACTTCGTTGCGGGAATCGCTTGCGTCGCTCACGCCCCGTTTTGATACGAACAACCTGGAATCTCTGGCAACACACCTTGAACGGTTTGAAAAAATCAGCGTCTCCGCAAAAAATATGGATTTATTGCTGACGCCTCTGCTTACCTCAGGCAATACGGAGCATGCGTTACAAATGGTCTGTGATTTTGATAACGTTTACCATAAAGCCTGTGGCAACTATTTTAACTTCAATCATCTCTTTACCAGCGCTTTACTCTCCATTTTTGGCCGCAGTCATTTTTTATCAAGACGCTTATTAAAGTACCCCCTTTTGGCGGATCCCCTTCTGGAATCACCTTTTCTAACCACCGAAAAATCACTCCAAACCATGGAGTCGGAGTTGCGGCGTCGATTGGAGTCTCGCCAAACATGGACGGTTCATGATTTTAAAAATGAATTGCGGTGTTACAAATATGAAGAATATCTGAGAATTACTGTTCGGGATTTAGGGGAGTTGTGTCCTTTTGAAGAGACGCTAAGTGAAATTTCTTCAATTGAAATTTGTTGTTTGCGAATGGCATTAAAAGCGTCGTTGCACATCGCTCTCGGCTCAGAATCATTGAGCTCCGAAGAGTTATATACGAATCCCATGGTGCCTTTTGCGGTCATTGGGATGGGAAAGCTGGGGGGCTATGAGCTTAATTATTCATCGGACATTGATTTAATCTTTTTTTATGATAACGAACCTTTAACCGAACATCCTGAAAACGATGCGACTATTCGTAAAAAAGCGGCACAATTGTTGATCAAACTGATGTCGGAAGTAACCGAAGAAGGTTTTGTGGCAAGAGTTGATATGCGCTTAAGACCCGGTGGTGACAGTTCGCCCTTGGTTCAGTCCCTGGATCAAATGGGGATTTACTATGAAGGCAAAGGCGAATTATGGGAGCGTCAAGCGCTCATTAAAGCCTCCGTGGTTGCCGGAAACTCGACTTCACAAGCCGCGTTTTCAAATCGTCTTTCCTACTTCATTTATAGTCGGATGATTGACGAAAACATGCTTGATGAAATCAGATATGTCAAAAGCCGTATTGAAAAAGAGCATTTACGAACCAATCATCTCAATCTGAAATTGGGCGTGGGAGGCATTCGTGAAATTGAATTCTTCGTCCAATCCTTCCAGTTGCTTTATGGAGGACACCACCCCTCGTTAAGGACGAACAATACCTTGCAAGCTTTGGAACGGCTGGAACAAAGGGAACTCATTGAATTGCAGGACATTAAAAGTTTACGGGAAACCTATCTTTATTTAAGAAAGCTGGAGCACCGACTGCAATTGAAAGAAGAACAGCAAACACATACCATCCCTCCCGACCCCAAAGATCAAGCAATCCTGGCCAGAGTCATGGGATACAGTCATGCGGATATTGAAGTTGCCCGCAGGTATTTTCTTGAAGACGTCAAGGATAAGATGTTCCGGGTTCGCTCCATTTTTGGAGGTTTATTTGATCAAACCCATGTGGAAATAGAAGCCGCAATCAGGAACAGTTGTCGATTTCATGTGATACAGCCGGATGAAAAAGAGTTAATTGAAAATTTTGCTCGCCAGCTTGCGCCTGTAATTCGCCTTTCAGATCAATCTCTGCTGAAAACCCGTTTTCAACGCCTTTTTGAAAATATTGGCGTGCGTTTGTCTTATTATGAACTTTTGGTAGATCATCCCTCGTCTATTGAACGTTTGTCGATGATTGCCCAGACCAGCGAGTTTTTATGGAATTATTTGCTGAACCATTTAGACCTATTGAAGCAACTCGAACAGCAGGATTGGCGATATACCCGAAAAATATGGAAAGCAGAACTGAAACAGTCGTTGGAAAGTGCCGAGGATGAGGAAGAGGTCATTGACCGTTTACGTGATTTTAAATACGCCATGGTGTTTTTGATAGGAAGCGCGGAACTTGATGGGCTGCTTGCGTTTGAACAAGCGCGAAAGGGGTTGTCCAACCTTGCGGAAGTGATTCTTCAAGCCGCCTTTGAAGTTGCGGCGGATTTCGTTCAATCCCGTTTTGGAAAACCTGTCGAGCCCAACGGAAATCCCGCCTACATGACCATTTTAGGACTGGGCAAGTTCGGCGGCAAAGAATTGTCTTATCATTCGGATTTGGATTTAATCTTTATTTATTCCAATCAGGGATATACTGACGGCAAAAAATCCATCAGCAATCAAGAATATTTTGTGAAGTTGGTGCAACGCCTCATTTCCATATTATCAACGTTCACACGCACGGGCTATGCTTATAAGCTGGATACCCGACTCCGCCCTTCAGGGAATTCAGGTGTTTTGGTAACACCGCTGGACGCCTATAACAAGTATCACCAAGCCTCTCTTCCGTGGGAACACCAAGCCTTACTCAAAGCCAGAATTGTCGCTGGAGACTTGGAATCCGCATGGGTTGAGCGCGTCGATCAGGGACTAAACCAAATACATCGTCAATGGACGCCTCCTCCTGACATCAGGGAGCAGATTCATCATTTACGACTCAGAAAAGAAAAAGAACTGGCCGGTGAAACCACGAACCGCCTGAACCTCAAAGAAGGACATGGGGGACTTTTGGATATAGAGTACATGACTCAATATTTGCAATTAAAACATCGGTTGCAACATCCGGAACTCAATACCCCTCATACTTTGGGAGCCTTGGAAGTCTTGAAGAAACATCAAATAGTGGACGCTCACACGGTTGACACTTTGTTACGATCCTATAAATTTCTCAGACAACTGGAAAGTTATTTACAGTTACTCTATGATGAATCCAATAATTTAATTGATTTTGAGGGCATACCGACGGAAACGTTGATGGTGTTAATGCAGCGTCAAGGTCATGACATTCAAAATCTGCGAGCCACTTATGATGAGACCACCCAACATGTCCGTAAAATCTACCTTCAGGTGATGCAAGCTTCAGAAAAAGCTTCATAGGCTTGGAAGAGATCTTGACTTGTCACTTGTTCTTCATAATCATATCCCCTATTTTTATTAAGGAAATTCACCAAACTCTTAGGAGTGGGGAATCGGGGGTAGGAACTGCGGATGAAGCTGGAGCTTCAAAAATAAAATCGATTCCCAAGCTGGAGCTTAGAAACTAGAGGCGCACTGGCATTTGGAAACCAAAGAGGCGTAACAGGAGTCATTCAGGCAACGTCGGATTGTTTCATAGTTGGGGAAAAATGAAAGCTGAGAAAAAGTTTTTTATGGGGATCGGAATCAGCCTTTTTGTCGGTGTGTGCCTTCTGGTTGGATATATGCTTATTAATTTTGATCAGATCAAAGACCAGCAAAGATACCGCATGATACAGCAACTCAATAGCCGAAAATAACAAGACTCTCTGGATTTTTTAAACATTTCTTTTTGAATACTAAATACACAATAACATGAGGTTTCTTATGGACATCAACTTAATACCCGTTCTCGAATCGCAAAGGAAAACACCTCCTGCTGATATGTCAAAGATTGTGTTTGGAACCCGGTTCACCGATCACATGTTTCTCATGGAGTGGGATACGCAAAATGGATGGCATAATGCTAAAGTCGAGGCTTATCATAATATTGAATTGGCGCCTTCTTCAATTATTTTCCATTATGGCCCTGAAGCGTTTGAGGGGTTGAAAGCCTACTATACCTGTCATGGGAAATCGGTAACTTTCCGAGCGCGCAATAACTTTGAGCGTATGAACCGAACGTGTCAACGAATGTGTCTGCCTGAATTAGATGTTGATTTTACAATGAAGGCTTTAAATCTGCTTTTGAAGCAGGATCTTCACTGGATTCCACGCTCACCTGGAACCTCCCTCTACATTCGACCTACTTTGATCGGCGTTGAGCCGGCCTTGGGATTAAAAGTTTCCAATCAATACCTCTTTTTTATTATTATGTGCCCCGTCGGCCCCTATTATCCTGAAGGCTTCAATCCTGTAAAAATCAAGGTTTCCGACGAATATTGCAGGGCCACACCGGGTGGGGTTGGTAATGTTAAAACCGCGGGGAACTATGCGGCAAGTGTTCTTGCGGAAAAGAAAGCCAAGACGCAGGGCTATACACAAGTGCTCTGGCTGGATGCGGTTGAGCGTAAATATGTGGAAGAAGTAGGCTCCATGAACATCTTCTTCGTGATTAAGGATGAGATCATAACGCCACAATTGACAGGAACCATTCTCCCTGGAATCACACGGCAATCCGTTTTAGATCTGGGACGTCATTGGGATAAAAAGATGGTTGAACGCCGCATCAGTATTGATGAAGTGATTCAATCCATCAAAAATGGGTCCTTAACCGAAATGTTCGGATCAGGCACGGCTGCGGTCATTTCTCCAGTAGCTGAACTTCAATATAAAGAACAAACGTACACGATTGGGAATGGACAAATAGGGCCGATGGCTCAGCATTTTTTTGATGAAATTTCTTCCATTCAATATGGTCAAAAAGAAGCTCCCTTTCCTTGGATAGAAGTCATTGACTAGACCCGCTTCAGCCACAGTCATCGTTTCGCCCAAAGGCAGTAAGCTTTGAAATCCGGCTTTGATTTCGCTCAGCCTGTGAGGCTCTCTCGCCTCTGGATCCCAAGCTCCAGCTTGGGAATCCATTTATTTTTGAAGCTCCAGCTTCCTCCGCTTGATACCGGGAAGAAAGGAAACGAAGCTGGAGCTTCGGCTTCTTATCCATTACCAAGGTGGACTTTGGTCACGAGAAGTCCTGCGTAACGTGAGCTGTTTTTTAAAAAACCCGTCACTGACGAGTTGAGTTTTGAAATGATGAATAGAAATCTATCCAAGAAGAAAACCGCTTCAAAAATCTCATTAAATAGTTGGCGATGGTTTCCATTGCTGTTAGCTATTCTTAGTCTGGTTCCTGGCACCTCCTCCGCGTTGGAAGTTTACACCCTGATCAAGAACGGTTGTGAACCAGAAACGGGTTTAATCGTTAATACGGATGATGATCACGTTTATATGTTAAACCTGGAAGGAAAACTGGCGGTTCTGCAGCGAAAGGACGTTGAGCTGGTTCTGGTCTATAACATACACGAAAATCCCATTAAATTTTTGGACTTGGACTCCGGTCTCAAGGAGTCCTTACGGGAAGTGCACGTTGATGATAATGAAAGCACGCATTTTATCGGGTGGCCGATCAGGTTTATAGAAAATCTGATCATGTTTTACGATATTGATGGAAAAACACATTTGGTCGATCTGGATAAGATTAAAACTTTTACCCAGCCTCAGTTTACGCAATTAACGGTTAAGGAAATCGCGAATTATGAGCCGGTTACTTTCGGTTTGGGCGGTAATTTACCTGAATGCAGAGCTCAAGAAACGGATTCCAAAAAAATTACAGAACCGACCCGCATGATTAGTGACCAGATCAAGGTCTACAAGTTTTTTTCCGTTTATAATACCGGATTTGCGCTTTTAAAAAGATTTCAGAAAAAAACGGTGTTTTATGCCAAACCTTTTTTATACGAAAAAGACACGAGGTTGGGCATTGTTTATACCCGGCAAGACTATCTTCAAGAATTACATTTCATTATGCCGCTGTATTTTCAGTGGTCCAGCGGAAAACCTTACAGTTCTCAGGGGCAGTATTTATTTGGCTCAACGGCTGTCGACCTTTTGCCCTCTGTGGAACCTCACTTCGTTTTCAGATCGGATGTCAAATCGCATTTTTTCACAGGTTCCTTTGTGGGAAATATGATTTGTTTATCTGCCGGCAGTGATTGTATCATCAACAACAGACAGATTTTTACGGATTTTTTTTCCAGAGTCAATGATGATGATCATGCCATTTTTTCGCAGTTTAATCATTTAGCCTTAACCGGTGTTGATTATCATGAATATTCGCTTTCCGCGGGGTTTTATTATCCTGTCTATGGAATACTGGGCAATAAGATATTCAGGGAAATCTCTTCCAATCAGTCCTCACCGATTCTTAGATTTCAGAAAACCACCAAAAACTTGAGCCTCAAACTGATTTATTCACAGACCTATTTAAAATCAGATCCCCCTACGGAAAATCTGCTTCAGCTTATTCAATCTTATGAACTTATGGAGTTTGGGCCGAAGTCCGAGACCTCAATGAAACTCCTTGAAAATCTGGAACAATTTGATTTAAAAACTCAGTTTTTACGAATAGGTTTCAACTATGACATAACCAGGGAAACCAATATTGGTTTTAGCGAAGTTATTTTCCAGGGAAACTATGGGGAACACTATTCAGGAGAAGCGTATAGCCTGGATTTTATGCATCTCATTTCTTCCTTGTCCTTGAAGCAGGACTTCAGTAATTACGTTACCGTAAAGGCCGATATCAACTATTTTTTAAGAAACTATCAAATCAAGTTAGCAAACAAAACCAGTGACGCCAATGAAAACAAAGTATCCTTCGCGATCTTCATCGAATTTTTGCTATAGATTCCTCCTCTTTAGCTGCATTTTTGTCATTTTTGTCGCTCCGGGCCGTTTGTCCGCGATTCAGCTTTCCGCGATTTATGCTTCCGCCTGTGAACGAGAAATTGGGATCATTCTGAACGTTGATGACGCAACGGTAAAAATGTTAAACCTGAGCGGGGATATCAAAAGTATCAGGCGTTTTGATATCATTTACATCGCCGAATATCCGGTCGGCAAAGTCAATATCCCGAAAATCGAACCTTCAGAGGACATAAAAATAGTTGAAATCAAAACGCTGTTTGAAAACCAGGTGGTTGATTTACTGAAAGGTTGGCTGACCAATTACTCTGATAGAAATATGTCCTTTTTGACCACGGACGGAATAGAAACGGTGATTGATATCAACAATATTTGGAACATCTCGTTCACAGATCAAAAAGATACCATTTCATTCAATGGTAATGACTCTGTTAAAAGATTTCATTTTGTGCATCCTTATCCGTTCATCTCTTGTGAATTGGATCAGGAAGAGCAGAAAGGACTGAGCATTTATCCCGATCATTTATTGGAAACGCCTCTGCTCATAAAAATTGAACTCGACCGCTTGCAGCTTGGCTATGAAAAACTGCAAACTTATGTCAAAGAAAAAGTCTTTTATCCGGAACCTCAGATCTTTACGAACATCACGACTTTGGGAATTTGGGCCAGCTCTAACCTCAGGTATGGAAGTTCTTCCACAAGAAATAGCAGTTTTATCCCCGTCGTCCGAAGCGAATTGTCCGAAGGTTTATTTAAATTCCAAAGAGTTGTGGTGACGGGTACGGCTCCGATGCCTTACAGCGTTCATGAAGAGCCACAAACTCAATTGTACTACAGCATGAAATCGAGCTATTTTCACATGTCACTGATGTATGATTTAGGTCGATTGCTCGTTGGCGATGGCAACTACAAATGGCAGCTTGATGATTTGAAAGACTACGACGATCGCCAGAATGAAAAGATGCATATCGGAGGTGGTTTTGACTATGGGAACTTCTCCATTGAATACACCTCAGCCGATATCAATTTTGCGGTACGACATGACGATTTATTTTATTCCAACAGTTTTAGTCTCAACAGAACGGGGCTTTTCTACCGTCATCGTCTGCTCAAGGTTGCTTTCTATTCTGGTTTTAGTGGTGGAAAAGAAGAGGACAAACATGAAAAACAAAATGTAGCCTCAGACAACGCGAGTGAGGAAGAAAAAGCCTATATTGCCTATTTGAACGAACAACAGAATTTGGCTCCAGATGTTCGAGTCCGTTATCAATTCTTTCGACTTAATCTGGAGTTTTCAAATGTCAAGAAGCTCAAACCGCACTATTCAATGCTTTACAGAAACATTGACTTTGAGCTGGGACCTGGTTCAAAGGGGGCCAGCAATTTCATGTATGAAGGGGAAGCGCTGACGAATGCAGTGTACCTCCGTTATGAACTTACTGAAGAAGACTTGTTTTTTGAAGGTTTTATTTCTATCGAGTTATTAAAAAATAAAAGCAGTACCAACGAATTTACACAAGAGTCCCGGAATAACTATTTAAAATCCGGAGTAAGCATCGGTTTGGTCTTTTGAGTTGATTCTTGCTGTAAATTTTCCTGTGCTGAGGCTGTTGCTGAGGGCGTTATTCTGAGAGGGCGCACTGCCCCCCAGAAAACAGCAAGGGCCAAAAGTTATGATCAACCCCGTTCAAACACACACCAATAATCGGGAGAAAAAGGATGTTGGAGTCTCAACTACAGAAATATTTTGGTTTCAGTACCTTTAAACAAGGGCAGGAAACGGTGATTCAAAAACTGCTGGAAGGTCATTCCTCCATCGCGATTTTCCCGACAGGCGCCGGGAAGTCTCTTTGTTATCAGTTACCCGCGATGTTATTACCGCATCTGACGCTGGTGGTCTCCCCTTTACTTTCTTTGATGAAAGATCAACTCGATTTTTTGGAATCACACCATATCCCGGCAGCCCGACTCGATTCCACTTTGGAAAAAAATGAATATAACGCGATTCTTGAACAAGCGAAGCGAGGTGCCTTAAAAATCCTGATGATTTCTGTCGAACGCTTTAAAAATGAAAGATTTCGCTCCCACCTTCAGCGGATGAAAGTCTCGTTGATGGTCATTGATGAAGCCCATTGTATTTCTGAGTGGGGACATAACTTTCGGCCTGAATACCTGAAATTACCCGCATACCGACAGGAGTTCAACATCGCCCAGGTCCTTCTGCTCACAGCGACAGCGACGCCAACAGTTGTTGAAGATATGCGTCATAAATTTCAAATCCATCCCAGTCATGTGATTGTGACAGGCTTCTACCGTAAGAATCTGTTTCTGCAAGTATCGGCCATGAATGAAGCAGAAAAAAAAAACAATCTGCTGAAACGAATTCAAGAGGCACCCCACGCGCCTACGATTGTCTATGTTACCTTGCAACAAACCGCTGAAGACGTTGCCAATTATTTAGGGAACCATAAGGTCAAAGCCCGACACTATCACGCGGGTATGGAAAATGAAGACCGCGAGCGTGTCCAGAATGATTTTATGGAGGGCCGCTTGAATTGTATTGTCGCGACCATTGCTTTTGGGATGGGGATTGATAAAAAAGATATCCGAAGGGTCATTCATTATAATCTGCCCAAATCCATTGAAAATTATAGTCAGGAAATTGGTCGATCCGGTAGAGACGGAAAAGATTCGCTTTGTGAAATCATGGCAAACCGAGATAACGTCAACGTCTTGGAAAATTTCATTTATGGCGACACTCCCGAAAAAAAGGCCATCCGTCAACTCCTTCAACTCATCCAACAAAACGAGGGTTTCTTGTGGGAGATCAAACCCTTTTCCTTATCAAATGAAGTCAACATCAGACAACTCCCCTTGAAAACCTTGTTGGTTTACCTTGATCTGGAAGGCGTCATCAGACCCAAATTCACTTATTTTGAAAAGTATTCCTTCAAATATCGCCTGAATGCCCAAAGTATTATCCAGCAATTTCAAGGGGAACGAAGTCAGTTTGTCTCGGCAATCTTCAAGCAATGTTACGAAAAGACGGTCTGGACTTTGGTGGACATCCAGGCCATTGTGAATAATTACGCCACCGATCGCCAAAGAGTCATCACCGCCCTGGAATATTTTGAGGAAAAAGGCTGGATTGAACTTCAATCCGAACAAGCGGTTGAAGTGTTTGATATCATGACACAGGCGTTTGATTTGGAACAGTTGAGTGAAAAAATGTATCATTTGTTTCAAAAGAAAGAAGAACACGAAATTCATCGCATCCATCAGATGGTGAGTTTCTTTGAAAGTTCTTCATGCCTCAGTCATTTATTGGCCCAATACTTTGGAGAACACCGCCCACAAGAAAACTGCGGGCATTGCTCTGTTTGCAAAGAGGGACAGGTTACCCTTCGTCACACCATGAATCTAAAACCGCTGTCTGATTATAATTTTGAGAAAATTACCCATGAATTTATTGAAAAAATGGGAGAAAAGTCCACGCCCGTCAATCTAACCAAATTTCTCTGCGGAATTTCCACTCCCCTTTTCGCCAAATTAAAAATCAAAAAATTGCCCTATTTCGGCCTTCTCGAAAACTATGCCTTCTTGGAAGTCCAACAATGGATTCCTCAATTGATTGGAACTTCCCGTCAGTAAGCGTTAGAAGGATAGCGCCAGTTCATGTCCATCTTTGATGGCGCGTTTTGCGTCTAAGTCCGCTGCCATTTTTGCGCCTCCAATGGTATGCACCGAAACTCCGGCTTCTTCCAGTTCGGGTTTCAGGTCACAGAGGGAGAGCTGTCCCGCACAGACGACAACATGATCTACCTCCAGGACTTGTGATTTCCCATTTAACGTCAGATGAATTCCCTGATCATCGATCGAGTCAATCATGACCCCAAGAAGCATTTCCACCTTCTTGTTTTTCAAACTTTGGCGATGAATCCACGCGGTTGTTTTTCCAAGATTAGGTCCGATTTTACCGGGTCGTTGGTCTAACAAATAAATTTTGCGGGGGGAAGGGTGGATTTCCGCGGAAACACCGCCAATTCCTCCAGGAGCGTTCAGGGTTTTGTCGATGCCCCATTCCTTCAGAAATAAATCAATCTCCACACTGGAGGAGGTTCCTTCGTGTGTTAGAAACTCGGCCACATTAATCCCAATACCACCAGCCCCTATGATCGCCACGGATTTTCCAACCGGTTTGCCCTCCAGCAAAACTTCGAGATACGATAAAACTTTGGCATGTTCAATCCCGGGAATCGGAAGAACTCGTGGGACGACTCCGGTGGCCAGTACGACTTCGTCATATTGGCCGGCAATGAGTTCGGACGCTGTGACTTTTTTATTGAGTTCTACCTTGACTCCCTTCAATTTCAGTTGTTTGTCAAAATATCTCAGGGTTTCAAAAAACTCCTCTTTGCCAGGAACCTTTTTCGCGACGTTAAACTGTCCACCGATTTCTGAAGAGGTTTCAAATACGGTAACGTCATGCCCACATTGCGCGGCAATGGTCGCGCATGATACAATACCTTCGCCAATTATGATGCTTTTCGGGTTACCAATTTTAGACAATTTGCTACTAAACTCAAAGATTTTTTTGCAATCTTAGCAAATTCGATAACCGCTGTGCCTTTT
>JBBCAX010000254.1:0-2495 GCA_051382335.1 Deltaproteobacteria bacterium TL4 | reverse complement strand
TGTTCGCTGTTTGCTGGCTGGTTTCCCGCCAGTGCCGCATGATCGGTTCCATAGCATTGAAAGCCAGTGGCTTTCCTACAGGGGACTTTCACCCCATCAGATCACGCCCATGCTGGGCGTACACAAGGCGCTCCAGCCGACGGCAACCCGCTGCGCGGGTTGCCGTCGGCTGAGCTTGGGCGTTGGGCTGACGTGAAAGCTCCAACGAGAGTTCAGCAGATTATAGAAAAACAACTGGAGCATCACCTCAA
This sequence comes from Deltaproteobacteria bacterium TL4, assembly GCA_051382335.1. Classification (GTDB taxonomy): domain Bacteria; phylum SAR324; class SAR324; order SAR324; family NAC60-12; genus JBBCAX01. The sequence goes on along the minus strand of JBBCAX010000254.1, from coordinate 2,244 downwards.
TGTTTGGAGGGGTAATGCGAACGAAAGGAATGTTGATAACGGTTTGTGGCTCATTAATGTTCATCGGATGTTCCGGCCATCAATTAACACCGGAAGGGATGAGGACGAATCAAGCATACAATTTATCAGATGTTACGGACTGCGAGAAAATCGGCGAGTCTACTGCGGAAGTCGCTGAAAACTTACGTTGGGAATCGGGATTGATAGGTGGTTTGGGTGGTTCTCAATCACGAAAGGATCTGAACCCTAAAGAGAGAAATGACATGATCATCGACGCTAGGAATAAAACAGCCCAGATGGGCGGTAATTGTTTTATTATGCTGGGTGAAGCGTATGGGATACAGTGGCAATTTGCTGCGTATCGGTAAAGAGAAAAATATTGAGTAGACTCCATAGGCTTTGTTCATAGATATATGGAGCGGGTACTGGTTGAACTCCGCAAAAGGGCAACTTATGGAGTGATGTTGTTCTCTACCATGTCAGACATTTTGAAATCAGCGTCCGTTATTGGCTAACAATAAGTAGGAGAGCAAGATGAGCAAAATCATCATACTGAAGTGGGTCGGTTTGAAATACTCCGGGGATTCCATTGGCAGAGACTTGCGGATTGAAATGGAGGTTCCCAAGCATTTTCTGGGAATCAACAAGAAACTATCTCCAGGCAAAAGCGTTGCTCTCAACAAGGAGATAGGGCAGTTTTTCACCAGCCAGCCTTCCTTCTCCCTACCTGTTCAGATTCGTGTCATTGAAAGAGACCCGGTGTTCAATGATGTCGGCAGTCTGCACACCACGATCCAGGTGGATCTGAATGATTCCTCTCCTCAACGAAGTACCCATCCAATCAAGGTTGAGGAATTTGGAGGACTTTTGGGCAAAAACGTTGCGGTCTTTCAAGTGACGCTGGAAGTCCTTGTCGTGCAAGCAATTCGTTATATTGCTGAGATAGAAAAAGGATGGGTTAAAGTTCGATTAGAAGATGATGGTTCAATAGTATCTTTATCAACTGCTCTGAAAGTGGAGATTCATCATGTTAATCTCCAGCGCGAATACTTCACAATTCTCGAAGGAGCATATCATGGCAGAAAGGCGTCTGTAGCTTTTAAAAAAGATAAGTCTTCCTATCTTTCCACGAATAATCCACAGACTGGCCCAGTTCATCTCATATACTCTATCTCCAACAAGACGCTTAATTTGAATGACAAGACCTACTTGGCGAGAGATTATCCTTCCAGCCCTTGGAAGAAAGGATTCTATGATGTTGAAATTCCTGACTTTCCTCATGTTGGGGGACGAAATTATCCGGATTCCAGATATGCACTAACTTGGTTCCGTATAGGGCATGATAGGGATCGGTATATTCACACGGGACGGGCCTCATTGGGGTGTATTACTCTTATTGAACACCATAGATGGGATGATCTGTACCGTGTTTTAATCAGGGCTAGAAAAGGGGATGGAATCAGCATTGGGACACTTCAGGTGGTGGAGTAAGGGAAATGCGGCATCTCACTCCGATTCTCTCCCTTGTGGTCGTAATGATGTTGCTGTCGATCGGTTGCGAGAGAGACAAAGTCAAAGAATTTGGTTCGCTCAAATTGGGCTTGCCTGCTCCTGAAAAGCCAGGAGATTCGACATCATATCCCTATAAAAATATACCTCCCTCAGGGTTTTATATTTATGTGGTACAGGAGAGTCTTTCTATAGACTGTGTTTATGGTGACTGCGGCCATCATGGAGAAATCGTAGAATGTTTAGGGGGGTGGCTATCTGGCAACAGCACAACCCAAGCTGAGATTGCATGGATATATGGGCTAAATGAGGGTAATGCAACTTCTATTATCGTGGTGGCGGATCAGGATTCAAAAATTGTGGGTATTTATCCCAACTACACGATGCAAAACCTGCCTGAAATTCTGAAACGACATGTGGATCTGATTGATTTCGGCCGCTTCACGGAAAAATGCCACCGGGAGGAACAAATCATTTGTTGCGGATGTGGACATGAGTGAGACCGCCCAATCGGGTAGGTAGCGGTTTTTCTCCGCCACCTCCCACACCACCGGACATGCGGGTCCGCATCCGGCGGTTCCCAAAGAGTGTCGGACCGTAGTCGGACTCGTTAAGTAACAAACCTCAACGTCGCGCTTCTGTTTTCCTGGGCCAGTCTATCTTTGTCATCTCCACCGGTCGGCTTCATTGATGTATAGAACGGTTCAGGAGAATACGCTCTCCCGGGTTAGGCCC
>JBBCAX010000253.1:0-74551 GCA_051382335.1 Deltaproteobacteria bacterium TL4 | reverse complement strand
TTACTCGTCTATCTATCCTTCGTCTTCAGAACCAGGTCCGACCATCTTTATCGTTACCACACCCTTTGGCCTTTTCCAACGGCCAGATCTGGATTATTGATATCAGCATTGGTTTAGGCGCCGGTAAAATACTGACGATTCTCGGACTCAACGCAAACCATCATGCTCTACATCCGGGCGCCCCAACTCTCTCCGAAGTGAACTGTCTTGCCGTAGCCGTATCGGTCTCGTGGACTGGCGAAAAAATCGCGGAATTTTTGAGTCGTGTGATCGCTGTTTATGGTCGCCCCCTCGCCTATCTCAAAGATGGTGGATGCGATTTATCTAAAGCTGTGAGACTTTTAACCGAAAGAGGAATGGGCAGCGAGATGATTAGCGATATTTCTCACGCTATTGCCAAGCTACTGAAACATGAATATCAAAATCATCCTCTCTTCCAAACTTTCCTATCCGCCTGTGGACAAGCGTCCAAAGGATTCAAACAAACTGTATTGGCATTCTTGACGCCTCCCAAAGTATCGACCAAAGCGCGCTTCATGAATTTACATCGCCTTATTAAATGGGCCAACCAAATCTTGAAACATTCGCCCAAAGGACGTGCTGCCAAGCACTCAAATCTAGAGAAACTACGAAAAAGTCTGGGAAAACTCCCAGAGTGTAAAACCTTCATTCAGCGATTTTTGCGAGATGCGACAGCCCTTTTAGAGTGTCAGAAGATTGTCAAAACCGAAGGCCTCAGCTTGGAGAGTTACCAAACCTGTCTTCCGTACATCCAACAGATCCCCAACAGATCCTCAGTTCGAGTTGGAATCCTTCAATGGTTCGATCAACAACTCATCATTGCTAAACAGCTACAACTCCAATCGATCGGCATGCCCATTACCTCAGATATGATTGAATCTTTATTTGGTCTCGCTAAGCAGCGGGGAACCGGAACCATCCAAGACGCCCATCGTATTGCCTTACGAATCCCCGCAATGAGTGGTGAATTTAATAAAAAGGAGGCACAACTCCTCTTGGAAATTTCGTGTATGGAACAACAAAAAATTGAAAAAATGATCCCTTCATTGACCAAACAACGGCGAAACATTCTGCCCTCCCCAGGATCGCTGGAAACTATTCAGGATAACCCAGATGCGAATAATGGATATTTTGAACTTATCCCTAAGTCCAGAAACCGGTCAAATAATGTAATAAACTTAAACATTTCAGATACTTTTTCGAATAACATAGGGCCTTCTAAAACGGGAGTTCTTCAATGTGAAAAAACAGGCTAACCCTGAAAACTATTGGACCTATCACAGCATAGAGTCTCTCTACATTGGTGAGAGTTCCAAAAAGTGGGGAAAAAAATCAAACTGATTTGGACGACCTAGATCAAACTCGCCTTTGCGAACGCTTTCCAAAGCTTGGTCCCACGAGAGGATCTGATAATCCACCACATATCCTTGCGGTTCAAAAATGGCTTTGAGCACCTCAATCATATAACCCGGACGGGAGGCTTTCGGATCGCCGTTAAAGGGAGGCCAGAAATCCGCACGAACACTCAGGATCTTCTTCATTACGCCTTCGTGAACAGGGTCGCTGAACTTTAAAGACTGTTCTTGCGCTGCGGATTTATACCGCACCCATTTTTCCGTGGTTGGCAGAGGTTGAATTTCCTCTTTTGCCACTCGCTGAGGTTCTTTAAGGATAGCAGAAGACTCTTTCTGCCAACGGGTTAACTTTTCTTCGTTCAAGGTTTTTATCGACTTGTTCCAGTCCGCTGCAGGATAAATCTTCACCTTTCCCTGAAAATCAGCGGTCCACAATTCCAAGCCGTTGGAACTGAAGCATAAGTTTCCCGATACGCCATCCGGAGTCTCAATGCTCAGGATCTGATGCCCCGTGGTCACATCCCAAAGAATGATATGCTTGTCACTTCCTGCGGTTATGATTCGTTTTCCGTCGGGATGAAACGCAGCGAACAAAACGCTGCCGGAATGTCCTTGATAGACTTGCAGGAGGTGGCCCTTTTTTAAATTCCAAAGTCGAGCGGTTTTGTCTTCGGAGCTGGTGGTGAGAAAAGTTTTACCATCGGGACTCCAAACCAGTGAAGAAACATCTTTGTCATAGTTAATTTTTTGGATTTCAGCACCGGTTTTAGCATCCCAAATTCGCACGCTGCTGGAATCGCTTTTGCTCAAATGTTGCTTAGAATTCTGCGTTCCCCCAGTCAGAATCAGCTTTCCATCAGGACTGTACGCGATGGCATTGATGGCGCCACGGTGTCCGTTTAATCGGAATTGGGGACTGCCGCTTTGCAGATTCAGAATGAGAACCCCACCGTCTTTATCACCAACCGTCACCTCCTGCTGGTCAGGAGACAGAGCCATGAGATTGAGACTACTCAGTCCCGTCGTCAGGGTTCTACTTTGGGCATAATCCGTTCCACTGAGGAACTCAAGATCTCCGTTTTGTTTGGCGATCAGCATCAGTTTTCCGTCGTCCGATAACGCTATATCAACGACTGGAAGGCCATCGCCTTCGCGCTGAAACAACACTTTGCTTTTCGAGTATAACCGGCCTCTCAACCTCACCAGTTTGATCGCGCCCTTCCAGCTTGAGGACAGGAGAAGGCGGGAGGACCCCACGTCGTTTTTGCGCCCTTTCAAGGAAGAGAACCCATGCTCATGAACTTTTCGTGTTATGACGGAAACCTCTTGAGTTCGATCCCAGAATTTAATGCTCCCATCGGAACTTCCAGTGCTGACTATTCTTCCTTTAGGATGAAAGGCAAGGGATTGAACCGCTTCGGTGTGTCCCTTGAATAGGCTTTCCAACGTTCCTGAATTCAAATTCCAAAGGGCGACTTCTCCCTTCGGATTCCCAGAAAGCAAGCCTTGACCGTCTTGAGAAAACTTTAACATCGTCCAGGGAACATTGAACTTTGAATCCAGTTTCAAAACTTGTTTTTTGCTTTGAAGATCATACACCTCAATGCTTCCCTCTTCTCTCCCCAGTGCCAACCAACTTTTCTTTGAGTCAACGGCCAAGGCTGTAGACGAGTCATCCTTGAGGGATAAATCCGATCGTTGATTGGAAACAAAATCCCATACAAACAGCTCCCCGGTTTGGCTTCCCATAAAAATTTTCGTAGGTTCTTCTAACCAGGCCGCCGTGCTGATTTTTCCAGAGGGCATTAGAAACTGAGTAATTTCGATCTCTGAAATCGCATCCCAGACTTTAACCACTCCATCCAGACCGACGGAAAGAATATGTTTTCCGTCGGGACTGAAAGCCGCAGAGATCAGGGGGTTGCTTTGAGCGTTAATCTGAAGCAGTAATTCACCGCTTTGAACATCAATGATTCCATAAGTTTTATCCCAACTCGCGGTGAGAAGGCGATCTCCAGCAGGACTAAATTCGAGACTGCTGATTCCGGAGGAATGGTGAGTGAATTGGGAACGCAGCTTCGCGGTAGAAACATTCCAAAGTTTGATTTCTCGACTTCCAGAGGAGGCAGAGACCAGAAGTTGACCGTCTGGACTGAAGGCTAATGCGGAGACTCCGGATGGATGAGCCTCCAAGGTCAATAAATCAGTCAGGGTGAGTTGAAGGGTTCGTCCATATTCCCATCCCCGATATTCAGTTGGCGTCTGGTGGAGTTGTTCCAGTCCCGCTTTGAGTTGCCCTTGCTGAATTTGATTATTTGCCAGGCTGATGTGGGTATAATAATCGTATTTTTCTGCTTCTTTTCGTTGCGTCTCTTCCCGCTTTTGAATGGTCAGGACTTTGATCCGTTCCTGATTCACCTTGTCTTTTTCAGCGGAGATCTCCAAAAAGGACAAGCCCGCCACCAGAGCCATCAGAATTCCAAAAAACGCAGCAAACCGGGTGATCCAGATTCCCCGTCGTTCCTTGATTTCCCGCATTTTGAAAGCTTTCCGAATTTTTTGATAAACTTCCTCATGCTTGGGATTGTTTTCATCCAAAAGTGAGGCCGCCAAGCCGGGATTGTGTTTTTCCAGGGCACATTGAGCGTAGGCTAGTAAGGTTTTCTGTTCTCCGACCAGGGCTTCTGGGTTTTCCGGCCATATTTTCAAGGCTTTTCTGAAATCAACCAAGGCTGTAGAAAAATCGTCATAGTCCTGAGTTTGTTGAGCCTGCTGTAATGTTACTTTGGCTTCTTCAGACAGATTTAAACTTTCATCATTCACCAGGTGTTGCTTGAGATCCTTCAGAAATTCATGAACCGAGGTATAGCGATCTTCAAGGTTCGTCGCCAAGGCCTTGGTTGCCACTTCGAGCAGACCACTTTGAGAATCCGTAGCTTGGATTCTGTTTTCGGCAGCCGCATTGAGGCCTTCCACCGGAGTAGTCCCCTGATGGGGTTTTTTACCGGTGAGAATTTCGAACAGGAGGCCTCCCAACTGATAAACATCGCTTTGAATCCCGATCTTGGTCACCTCCCCTTTGGCTACCTCTGGAGGCATATATTCCAGGATTCCTGTCAACACCGAACCACGACCAGACGCAATGATTCCTTCTTGTGTGGTCCAAGTGGCATTTTTCCAACCGGTGAGAATGACCTGACCTTCTTTTCCAAGGATCAAATGTTGAGGATTGACATCGCGGTGAACCACTCCACGAGAATGAGCGTGCTGAAGAGCATCCGCAATCCGGCGCAGATACCCCAGGTTTTCCCGCCAAGGCAGTTTCTGGATCGAATCGCTCCACAAAGAACCAGGAACCGCTTCCAGTGTGTAAAAAGGGCGTTCCTTTTGATCCAGCCCTGTATCATAAACTGAAAGGATATTGGGATGGTTGAGATTAATCAGAATGGTGGATTCCGTTAAAAACGTGTCTTTGCGATCGGACTTGACCTAGGTCGTCTAAATCGGCCAAAATAGCCTGCTCAAAAAATGGACCTGCAAGAATGGCTCACGAACCCTTATTTTCTACGGGTTTCCTCCAATTTTTCAGAGGGCCAAAAAGTGGGCAAAAAAATCACATCAAAAAGGCATGTTTTGGACGACCTAGACTTGACCCATTGTTCCTTGAGCAATTTCAGTACGGTCACCCTCCGATTGACATTAACCTGCCTCGCTAAATAGGTCTCGACGAACTCATCTTCCTCCGTTTTTTCAATCAGTTCATAAGCGGCATCCGGATGGTAAGGATCATTGGGGAAAGAAATGAGACGAGGCTTGAGCAAAGCAAATTGACCTGAAGAACGCACTTTACCCTTGTCTGTTAACACTCCTGAAGCAGCATGGCAGAAAGGGCATTTCCCCTGTCGGAAGTCAGATTCATTTAGTGGATGATTACAATTATTACAATAGGGCATTGCTTACGAACCAATGAGTTTTGAGTAGATACTGACTTGTAACAAAAGCAAAGGAGTCTTTACAATAGAAAAGTGGGGCATGATTCATTATTTTTTTCAGAGCCTAGGGACAGGCCACCGTCATCGTTTCGCCAAAAGGCGGTAAGCGTTGAAATCCGGCTTCGACTCCGCTCAGCCTGCGAGGCTGAGCCCTGCCAAACGCCTCATTTTCACAAGCTGGGCTCAATTCGCGAAATAATGGAAGGAGGTATTTTTTTCGGATTTGGGTTTACCGGGATCAATATTGAAAATGGCAATGACTTCTGTGCGAACATGGGGTTTGACGTTGAAAACAACGAGATCCGACGTTTCCAGAATATGAAAAAGGCCTCGGCCCGCTCCGCCTTTGTGAGTGTTTAACGAGCCGGCTCGACCTTCGTAACAACTTTCCAAATAATCAAGAATGGTTTTTCTACCAAAGGCTCCAAAGGGGTCTTCAACGGAAATAGCCAATAACAAACCATCACAGGCGTAACGTAATTTCCCACGTTCTGCTTGGCGTAACACCACAACATCTGTTCTGGGAAGGTGATTGTATAAAGATTTTCCGCTGGCATCTACCGGCGCGTCATAAATGGCATTCATCAGCAACTCCTCGGTAACCATGGCACATTTCGCCAGAATACTACGTCTTACTCCCAGATTTTCCAAATCACGATTCATGGTGTCAACCAGATTCGAACGTAAGTCACTCCGTGTAATCTCATGTTGATGGACTTCTACGCCCCAACTCAAGTACTTTTCCAGGGAAAATAAATCTTCCGTGAGGAGTTTGCTGATGGTGGTGATGATATTTTTGAGGGTAAAGGTACGGTCTTCATCATTCCGGGAAACAATATTTGAAATATGAGGATATTTTTTGAGTATTGGAATATAAGAGGACACATTTTCAGAGGTCATAAAAACAGATTGAATTTGGGGAAAGTGGGTATGAGCAAAGGCTGAAAGTTCGATCAATTCCACATTGGTGCAAATGATATCATAATGTTGGGATTGTAATAAGGTCTGTCCCTGTTCGATAGTGGAAACAATATCAAGCTCCACGCCAGTTCCTCCTAACGCCATTTTCGCGATAATTTGTTGCTTTTTGTCCGATTCCGCTAACAATACCCGCTTGCTTTGAATGGCCTTTTCTGAAAGATGCAGCGAGGTGACCGGTCGAAGGGTTTCTTCGATCTGATGGACTTCACGGGCAATTTTCCGGAGTTCCTCTTTTGAGCTATTTTGAGGTTCTTTTAAAAGCTTGTTAACCAATTTTTGTAGGGTCTGAACTTCATTTTCCTGCAGAGAATTGAGTTTGTGCAGGAGTTGTTCTTTGGTGGTATTCAAGTCCTCAAGCTTACGGTTACTTGCCAGAAGTTCCGTATAATTTGCCTCGAGTTGTTCATTTTTTTCCTGAATCTTCTTTTGCGTTTCCTGACTTTGTTCGTAAAACTTGGCATTGAGAACCGAGGTCGCGATTTGTGTCACATACCGTTCGATTTTGTCAATATCAACTGTTGATAATTCCAGGACTTGATCCAGATTGATGAACGTGATGGTTCCAATCGTTGTGTTTTGGACATTCAGGGGGAAACTGATAATGGACTTAAACTTCAGGAGCTTAAATAACTTTCGATCGGAGGGTAACAGGGCGTCCTCGTCGATTTCTTTAACGTACAACGGTGTCCTTCTCTGCATGACCCCTGTTTGCGTACTTTCTTTTGAATCAAACGGAATGACGATCTGATAACAACGTTCACGAAGGTCATCGTTGATGGTTTTGCCATAGATCCTGTGGATCTTGATCCATTGTTCTTCCTCATTTTTGAGCAGAATGCCTATTACATCAAAAGTAGAAATACTCTTTAACGCTTCAGTGACGCTGGCCATTACATTGGACAAACTTAACGTGGAATTAACCGCTTGCATCACTTTGTTGATATGTGTGATTTCTTGTTCTTTTTGGGTTGTTTCCTGTAAAGCCCGATTTAATTCATAAGTGCGTTGTTCCACTTTTTCTTCAAGGTGGTCCGTTAATTCTTCTGAAAGGGTAAAGGCTCTCGAGAACTTCATTGAGAGAATGTACGATTGGAAGAAGATGAAGAGAAATAAACCAAAGGGAACAAAAAATCCTGTGTAAATGATTTGATTGGAACATAACAGATCATTGATTGCGGTAGTCACTATAGCGATGAACCCGCATAACAACAAAAGGGAGCCTTCTCTTTTCCTGCGAATCGCAAAGAAAATGACATATATTTCGTAGAAGAAAGAAACAATCGTGATCCATTGATACGGAATCAAGGTATGTGTGTAAATGACAGCACGGACAGAAATGACGATTAAGCTGAAAATCAAACCGACAACCTGAAATAAAATCACAATAGCTTTGATATTTTCTTTGGGAAACAGTGAATAAAGGAACATGATGAAAATAGGAGGCGCCATATAAAACGTTAAATATTCAATAGCATGGCTCAGTTCCCAATAGTCGGCTAAATAAACCACAAGAAAACGCTCTCCTGTTACCGAAGCTCTGAACGCGAAAATAACACAAAACAGTCCAAAATATAAAGGAGAGAGATCCTTTTGGCGCAAGGCAAAGAGTCCCAAATGGTAGCATCCCATGATCAACAGACTTCCGACCAGGAAAAGCTCAAATTGTAATTGGGTGTCTCTATTTTTTTGAATTGAGTCCACCGTCCCAAGGCTGGGCGCTTGCCACATACCGCCTTCTCTGTGAATAAAATTGGAAATCTGGAAGACAATTTCATTTTCTTGCTGTGCCACAAAATGAAAGATACGGGGAAGGTAGAGTCCGTTCATCTCTTCAGCGGATTTGCCAACTTTTCCATTCCCTTTCTTTTCTTCCCCGTTGATCCACAAACGATAAGCAGAGGCAGGTGCCGTAACGTAGATGGCTATTATTTGGCCATGTAAAGAGGAGGGAATGAGGACTTTCAAACGATAGGTTGCGTAGCCTTTGCCTGACAAACGAAGTCCTTCCTGCTCATAGTGGTTCCATATTTTGGGAACAGGAAAATAAAGAGTAGGTTTTACTTGCGTTAATTGAAAATCCGTTGGTTCTAAAAATTGCTGCCAATATAATTCCCACTCCCCCTCAAGTTTCAATGTGCCATTTTTCTGAAGATTCCAAGAAGAAAGATCCATGACCCCTGCCTTGACTTTGGGTGGAATCAACGGCTCTGGTCCTTGACACGCACTGAGAATCAAAAGTCCCGTAATTATGCTGATGAAATGAAGCTTCATAGGTTTATTAAAGAAACGAGGGTTAAAATAGTCTTGCAAAACAAACAGTATTCCTTTATCTAAATGGGGTTTTAAACTCAATATTAATATTAACATTTAAATAAACTTCTTGTTGAATTCAGACTCGCCTGAATTTTGCGTGCCCTTGAAGTGTTGATTATGGCAAATGCTTTAAGAAAAGGGAAGAGAAGTTTTATCCAATTGGAGTAATACATGACAGTCGTTTCGATGAAACATCTGATTGAGGCTGGCGTTCACTTAGGACATCAAACTCGTCGTTGGCATCCCAAAATGGGAAAATATATTTACGGTTCGAAGAGTGGAATACACATCATTGACTTACGCAAAACGATGCACGAGTTGAAAATTGTTTATGAGTACGTTCGTGATGCTGCCGCTGAAGGGAAAGAGGTTTTGTTTGTTGGAACAAAACCCCAAATTCAAGAAGTCATTAAAGCAGAAGCCCAGCGATGCAATAGTGCCTATATTAATTTTCGTTGGCTTGGAGGGCTATTAACCAATTTTTCTACGATCAAACAGTCGATTGCCAGACTCAAATCCTATGAGGAGTTGATGGGCGAAGATGGTTCATACCCCGGGATTTTGAAAAAAGAAGCACTCCGATTGGAAAATGTTCGAATAAAGCTGGAGCGTTCCTTAGGTGGTGTGAAGAATATGAAAAGTTTTCCTCATATTTTGTTTATTGTTGACTGCAAGAAGGAACGTATTGCCATACAGGAAGCTCACAAGTTGGATATTCCTATTATTTCAATTGTGGATACGAACTGTGATCCTCGTGGAATTACTTTTACTATTCCCGGAAACGATGATTCGCCACGGGCGGTTGAGCTTTTCGCAAATGTAATCGCTGTCGCTGTCCTTGAAGGACGTACTCTTTTTGACGCCAGAAGAAAAGAGGATGCGATTAACGACGCTGGGGAGAAAACACAAGGAAAAGAAAAACGTAGACCGGGGAAAGAACCTCAGCGTAAAATGATCAGAAAGAGTGTTTCTCCTGATGCAGAGGAAGATGTTTCCGCTGAGGATCAAACACCCTCTACCGATGATGAAGTAAAGGCCGATTTCGATAAAAAAGCAAAACCGGCCAGAAACAACATCGTAAGAAAAGCATCGAGTTCAAAACCTCAAGAATCTGAGCTTTCATCTGAAAATCAAGATCCAACGGAGTTCAGCAGTGCCTCCTCAGAAAATCTGGATTCAGAAGAAGAGGGCGCAGAAACTGAGGCTTAAGCTTCAATGGAACAATCCTAATGCTTTGGGTTACAGAAAGGTTTCGGTAAAATAGCGGTTGAGTCGTCAATGCTGAAACCTTTTTTGAAGCAGCTCGGTTGTGTTGATTGATTTCTTTCCCAAATGTTATCATAAAAAAAGGTTAAAATGGCAAATATCACAGCGAACATGGTCAAAGATCTACGGGAAATCACAGGGGTTGCGATGATGGAATGTAAAAAAGCCCTGGTTGAATCCGATGGAGACATGGAGGTCGCAAAAGAACTATTGAGAAAAAAAGGCCAAGCGAAGGCTCTGAAAAAATCTGCTCGTGAAACGTCAGAAGGGGCGGTGGGCGTTTTTATAAGTGCTGATCGCCGAGTCGCATCTATTGTAAAAGTTGCGTGTGAAACGGACTTCGTCGCACGTAACGATAAATTTGTCGCCATGCTGCAAAGGCTTGGAGCGCAGGTTGCCAAGGCTGGAGCAGAAAACGTTCTGGAACAACAGCTGAGTGAGGGTGGTACCATTAAAGATCTGCTGGACAATACCATTGCGGAATTAGGCGAAAACATGCAAATTCTTGACGCCCAGCGAGTTGAATGTTCTGTTGGCGTAATTCAGGGTTACGTGCATACAAATCGCAAAATTGGTGTGCTTGTGAAATTAGGAACCGATAAGTCAGAAAATAAGGAAACACTGGAGCAATTGGCAAAAGATATCGCAATGCATATTGCCGCATCTACGGTACAAGCGATTGGTCCGGAAGATATGGATCAGAGCGTTCTTCAAAAAGAACGGGAAATTATTTTGGCCCAAGCCCAGGAATCAGGGAAGCCTGCTAATATCATTGAAAAAATGGCCGAAGGCAGAATTCAGCGATACCTGAAAGAAGTTTGTGTTCTCACACAACCCTTTGTGAAGAATCCTGACCAAACCATCGAGCAACTCGTACAATCAATTTCCAAGGATTTAGGACAACACGTCTCCTTGGATCAATTTGTAAAATTTCAGTTTTGAAAAATTTGAAACCAAAATATAAACGCATCTTATTAAAGTTAAGTGGTGAAACTCTCGGGGGAGTGAATGGTGTAGGGTTTGATTACGAAGTGATTCAGGGCATTGCCGATAACGTGATTGCGGTTCATCAATTAGGGGTTGAAGTAGGCATTGTTGTGGGTGGTGGTAATATTTTTAGGGGCGCACGCTCTTCAGGTGGCTATATAGGTCGTGTTCCTGGTGATTACATGGGAATGTTGGCCACCGTTATCAATAGTATTTGTCTTCAAGAAATGCTGGAACAAAAAGGAATGGTGACTCGGGTCATGACGGCGTTAGCCTTGAGCGCGATTGCGGAACCTTACATCAAACGACGTGCCGATCGGCACTTGGAGAAGGAGCGAATCGTTATCTTTGCCGCGGGTACAGGCAATCCTTTTTTCACAACCGATACGGCTGCCGTGTTGCGTGCCTCAGAAATTGGCGCAGAGATTGTGATCAAAGCAACTAAAACTGATGGGGTTTATGATAAAGATCCCATGATCTATCCAGATGCGATTCGTTATTCAAAACTTTCTTATTCTGAAGTTTTGGAACGAGAATTGAAAGTCATGGATTTGACGGCGATTGCTTTTTGCAAAGATAATAATTTGCCCATTCTGGTCTTGGACTTACATCAAACGGATTCCATCTTGAAAGCCGTTTGTGGTGAAACTATTGGAACTATAATCAATTGAAGCATATGAATGAAGAAAGCATAGACGATGTTTATTTGGATACTGAACTCAAAATGGATCAATCGGTAGAGGTCTTGAGAAAAAATTTCAGTAATATTCATGCTGGACGTTTGACTCCCGCGATTTTGGAGCATATCAAGGTGGATTATTACGGAAAGCTGACCCCTGTTTCCCAGGTCGGAACGCTCTCAACCCCTGAACCTCAGATGATAGCGATCAATCCTTGGGAAAAAAGTATGCTTAAAGAAATCGAAAGAGCGATTTTGAAAGCAAACTTGGACTTAAGTGTCAGTAATGACGGAAATCTGATCCGTGCCGTGATGCCTCCACTGACTGAGGATCGCCGAAAAGACATGGTGAAGCAAATCAAAAAAATTGGGGAGGATTGTAAGATTGCTATTCGGAATGCACGGAGAGAGGGGAATGAAAGTTTGAAAAAACTGGAAAAAGATAAACATCTTTCCAAGGATGACGAAAAAATCGCACTACAGAAAATTCAGGAACTTACGGATAAGCACATCGAGTCTGTTGATGGCATTATTTCCAAAAAAGTAGATGAAATGATGACAATCTGATGAATGGCGGGCAGAGAATGCCGGCTTTTTCATTGGGGATGTTCCCTTGGTTTATCTCCCATTACTTGACTGAAAACAGGGCTGTCAGCGATCAGTTTTACTATTCTTCCATAAAAAAAAATTATGTTAGCGGCTCTGTTGTATTCAATTTGGCACTATCAGGTATTTAAGTCGGTCTTGTTCCGTGGAGGGATGACTTTCCTTACCGCTTATCTGATCATCCTCTTCTTAATGCCCAAGGTCATCAGTCTCTTTCGACGTCAAGGCATTACTTCCGATTTTACCGCAGCAATTCCTGATTCCAAGCCCTATACTGGCGCAACACCTATCATGGGTGGTGGTGTTCTGATCATTGCGATTTTCATCGCGACTCTACTCTGGTGCAACCTGAATCAATATGTGGTGGCTTTACTCACGATCATGGTTTCTTTTGGAGTCATTGGTGCGGTTGACGATGTTGCCAAAGTTTATCATAAGCGGTGTATCGAGTCCGGGCAGGAAAGGCGCAAATCCTATAGTGATAAAGCGGATGGCATTAGTGGTCGAATGCGACTGCTCGCTGAATTGGGTGTCGCCCTTGTCGTGGTTTTGGTTCTGTATCTTTATATCGATATTGACGGACACCTTGTTGTTCCTTTTGTGCCCTTGAAAGCTTGGTACCCCTACCTTCCCAAGTATTTGTTTATTCCTTTTATGGTCATTGTGATAGTGGGTGGCGCCAATGCTGTTAACTTGACGGATGGAATGGATTCTTTAGCGACTGTTCCGTTGATGACCTGTGCGTTGTTTGTTGCCGCGGTCGCGTATATCGGTGGCGATGTCGATTGGGCAAACCGTTTGAAAATTCCAGAATTGACGTATGATACCAAAGAATTGAGTGTGTTGGCCATGGCCATTTTAAGTGCGGGATTTACCTTTCTAAAATACAATGCCCCTCCGGCGTCCATTTATATGGGAGACCTGGGCGCTTTAGCCTTGGGGAGTACGATTTCAACCATGTTTATTTTTGTCAAAGCCGAATTGTTTCTTCCAATTGTTGGCGGGGTTTTTGTCATTTCCGTCTTATCCACCATGATTCAGCAAGGTGTGTTTAAAATTATTTTATGGACGAAAGGACGCCCTGTTGCGGAACGATATCGTTTTTTTCTGCGCTCGCCTTATCACCATCATTTACAAAAACTATGGACTTATTCCGAAAAAAAGCCTGAAGTCATCTCCATTTGGTTGTCCGTATTGAGCAAACTGGGGATTGGTGCTTTAAAAGATGAAGAAAAGTTGTCGAATCCCGTGGATGTGAATAGTCGTGTTATTTGGCATATCCATCTCAAGTCGATCTGGTTGTTTGTGATTGCCGTTATTGTTTACTTCAAAATTCGATAACAATTCGACCACAACCATGCTGAACCATATCACTTGGCCAGAGGGCACCCCGTTACAATCCGCAAGGACATACCGCTTATTGAGTTGAGGACTATTATGGATTTACAAGATCGTGTCGCCTTGGTTACGGGAGCCAGTCGCGGAATCGGGAAGGCGATTGCTCTCAAGTTAGCGGAAGCCGGTGCGGATATTATTATTACGAATAGAACCCAAGGAGACGCTCTTCCTGTTGTAGCAGCTATTGAATCTTTAGGGCGAAAAGCCTTAGCTTTTAGTGTCGATGTCTCCAACTCAGTAGCTGTTAATGAAATGATTTCTCAGGCGTTGGAACGCTTTGGGCGAATTGACATTTTAGTGAATAATGCAGGCATCACCCAGGATAATCTGTTAATGAGGATGAAGCTTGAAGAATGGAATGCCGTGATCGAAGTTAACCTCAATGGGATGTATCATGTGACTCGTGCTGTCATAAAAACAATGGTCAAACAACGCTACGGTCGAATTGTGAACTTGTCCTCAGTCGTTGGATTTACAGGGAACCCCGGACAAGCAAACTATAGTACCACCAAAGCGGGAATTATTGGTTTTACAAAATCTGTCGCAAAAGAACTGGGAAGTAGAAATATTACCTGTAATGCCGTTGCTCCAGGTTACATCGAAACGGATATGACTCAAGGGCTGAATGAAAAAACACATGAAGAATTGCTAAAGCAAATTCCCTTAAAACGCATAGGAACCGTTGAAGATATCGCCAATGCGGTTGAATTTCTGGTTTCAAGTAAAAGCACTTATATTTCCGGCACAGTATTACACGTCAATGGTGGAATGTTTTGAGTTTCCTAAGGAATCGCTCATGAATAACATTCCCAATACCCAATCTAATTGGTTGCCACTCCAAGGGAATAGGGATTGGGGATTAGTCTCTTGGCTGCCCTATGCCCCAATACCCGTGAATGGAATTGGGAAAATAATAATAAGTATTTTAATTACAGCCACTTATAAAATTATAGCGAGTTTTTCTGAAGTCCTTGTGAAAAGTTCGTAGTTCCGCCTTTAGGCGGATTTTCTGCAAGGCTTACCGCCTAAAGGCGGAACTACGAACATGATTTCATTCACGGGTATTGCCCTATGCCCTATGCCCTTTTTTAGTAAACCTCTGCAGCACATTGCTGTGGCTGACTGGAGGCAAATGGGTAAGTTATTTATGTGCGATTCCTTAAAGTTTCCTCATCCGTAATGCGTTATTCTCTATAAAGGCTCACGGATTAAACAGATCCTACGGATATTATCGTGTGGAAACTGGAGGTCAGGCTTGCAAATTCATGACAATTCTAGCAACCACAAAGGCCGTCAGAAGAAGAAAGAAAGCGCCGCTGACCCGGTGAAGAAGAACAACAGGGATACGTTGCAATACGGTTCTGCCTGCCAGTACTCCAAGTGCGGAGGAGGCGCTCAAGGCGAGCGTGGCGCCAACCCAGACCGGAATCGGAGGGGCGGTGCCGGCAAGTCCAACGACGGCAATCTGCGTTTTATCTCCCAATTCCGCAAGAAAAATCATCAGAAACGCGGTTAACCAGAGGGCTTTCCCTCGAGTTTCTGTGACCTCATCGCTCTCGTCCTCATCCTCCTTGATAGACAAAGCCTGAACACCAAAGACGCCGAAAAGCAGGGCAACCGCTATGTCAATATACAAGCGTGGAATCCATGCCGCCAGCGATGCGCCAAAAAGCACGCCGAGTGTGTTCAAAACCACAAATGCCGCAATAGCGCCGATCAAGACCGGCCTCCCACGGTATCGTGCGGCAAGCGTCATGCAGACCAGTTGTGTTTTATCTCCTAGTTCTGCAAGAAAAATTAATACAAACGCGGCTCCCGCACTGGATGTCCACGTTCCAATATCAGTAGAAAATACTTCCTCCATACTATCTCCTTCCATAGTGTCCATGTCCTGAACCATTTACGGTAACCTGTACCGCAGGGGGTTGGTTTGGGGCAATTTGCCCCATTTACGAGTAGATCACAATAAAAATCTCCAGTTCTGTCTTTTTGTATTAAATTTTCAGCATTGAATCGAAAATAAGAGCATTGATTATTAGCGGGGAGGTTGTTCCATCGTCAGACTCAATGGAACAATCATTTGCGTCGACTCAAGGAGGAAACGCTGTGGAGGTTTACCTGGAGCTGCAGATCCGAATTCCAATGCTGGAACTACGGAGGTCAGGCGAGTTGCCGCGGCGACCCGTAGAACGCACGTCGCTGGAGGAATTGGAAAAGGCGCCGCCACGACTAACGCGACGCGAGGCGGAAGCCGGTCCCGTCGGATCTGTAACCGCGCCACTGGCATAATTTTCGTACCAGTCCTGTACCCACTCCCAGACATTCCCGTACATATCATAAAGTTTCCAGGGATTTGGCTTTTTGGTTTTTACTTTCTTAGTCCCATTGTGCGTATTATTGTCATGATACCATGCCACATCATTCAAACAAGATTCATGATTGCCACACGACCATTTGGTAGTGGTGCCCGCGATTGTCGCATATTCCCACTCTGCCTCTGTGCAAAGTCGAAAACTCCGCGGATAATTTTGATTCAACCAACTGACATAATCTTGGGCATCATTCCAACTGACGTAATTAATCGGATGGTTTTCCTTTCCTGGGATGTTGTAGGTCACATTCGATCCTGTGGTTATTCCATTATAGGTACAACCTCCTGCCTCCGTACACGCTTTGTACTCATTTGCCGTGACTTCGTGATCTGAAATATAAAAATCCTGACTCAATGTGACTTGATGGATCGGGGATTCATTACTATAGCCAGCACCCTGAATGTATCCCCTCATGAACGTTCCCCCCGAAAGTTTGACCATCGAGTTACTGATTGCGATGAGTATGCGGAGGCTTTTGTCAGAGGGTTTCTTATTAACATCGTCTGCAGAAGCATCGGAGGACGCCTCAAGGCTTGCGTCTTTATGACTCACTACATCACTGCTGGTATCATTGCCAGGAGAACTTTTTTCAAGCTCACTATCTTTGACATTGATGCACCCACCCAAAATAAGAATGGACAGGATGAGTCCTAGTTTTAAATTAACTGTTTTTAAAGGCATATTTTACGTTTGTGTCGAAGGAGAGTGTAAAATTATTACAAGTGAAAAAAGCGGCTGAAGCATACATTCCGTCGCTGAGTTAGTTATAGCATATTTTTCGTGTAAAACATAAGTTCAAATTATTGACAATTTTCTAGTGATATCCATTTTTGGCGTATATTTTGTATCCTTCTCTTTGATCTTATTGATTAAACTGCGACGAATCGCCTTAAACCGAACTTGAACGATTACCTTTAATTTGGTGAGTTTTGCTGAGGATCCAGCTCAACCTTTGTGAGTAATTGTCCGAACTGCAGAAAGTATTGGTTAGACGGTTGTGGTTTCTTATCCATTGCAGGCTTTGTTTGCAGGAAAGGGCACTAAGTCCTGAATTCGAATTTATTGTTAAAATTAATCAAATTATGGATTGATTTCACCTTCAGAAAGTTGCATAAGGAACTTAGGTCTTAAATTGAGAGTGTATCCAAGACATTTTATGGATGGTTGAACATGAGAAGTAAAATTAGCTTTAAACTTATTTTTGCAGTGGGCTGTGTAATAATGCTGACCATCGGTATTTTTTCCTATGCTGTCATCAGCGCTCAGCAAGAGGAGTTGATTGCCCAGGTGGAATTAAGTACACACCAACTCAGTGAAACCATCAAGAGTAGTATGAAGCATGACATGATGGTAAAAGACAGGGAACGGGTGCATCAGACGATAGACACCATTGGGAGTCAAAGCGGAATTGAAAAAGTTCGGATCATTAATAAAGAGGGAGAGATTATTTTCTCTTCGGACAAATCTGTGATGAACACTCTGGTGGATATGAACGCTGAAGCCTGTTATGCATGTCACGTTGCGGATCAACCGTTGGTACGCTTGTCAATTCCTGAGAGAACACGGATTTTCGTGACTCCGGATAAAGATAGAAAGATGGGGATGATCAACCCCATCTATAATGAACCTGGCTGTTGGCAGGCGGATTGTCATGCCCATGCGGAAGCTCAAAAGGTACTGGGAATTCTGGATATTACCATGTCCTTGACGGAAGTGGATGCTCAAATTCGCGCGAGTCAGATCAAAACGTTGATTTTCGGGAGTGGGACCATTGCGATTGTGAGCCTCTTATTGTTCTTTTTTGTGCAACGTCTGGTGGGGACACCAGTGACTAGGCTGGTGCGAGCCATTAATGAGGTGGCTGCTGGAGACTTGAATCACAAAATTGAAATTGACTCACATGATGAGCTTGGAAATCTGGCTAAATCGTTCAATGACATGACCGAGAAGCTTTCTGATGCGCAACGACAACTCTACCAATCCGATAAATTGGCATCAATTGGTCGTCTTGCCGCAGGGGTTGCCCACGAATTGAATAACCCGCTGACCGGAGTGTTGACGTATAGTAGCTATCTGCTCAAACGAATTGACAAGGACGAAGATAAGGCCGATCTTGAGGTGATTGTCAGGGAAACCAAACGGTGTCGGCAGATTGTCAAAGAATTGCTGGATTTCGCCCGTCCGGTCCCTTCAGAGAAAAAACAGGTGCCGATCAATGAGGTCTTGCAGAAGACGATTGATATTATCAGTAACCAATTGAAAAGTAATGTGGTTATCGTCAAGCATCTGTCCCAAGATCTGCCGCTGGTATGGGCTGACGAAAATCAATTGTTCCAGGTGTTCATCAATCTTTTTGTGAATGCTGCGGATGCCCTTGGTGAAGCTGGGGGCGAGATCACCGTAACGACATCCTCTGGCCGAAGTAAGGACCAAGATTTTGTCGCCGTTCGAGTTACGGATTCAGGCTGTGGTATTTCGCCAGAGGGTATGACAAAAATTTTTGAGCCTTTTTATACCACGAAAGGGCAACGGGGAACGGGGTTGGGATTAGCCATGGTATGGGGCATTGTGGAAAAGCATAAAGGACACATTGACGTGGAAAGTACTGTGGGCGAAGGCACGACGTTTACCCTTCACTTTCCTCTTAGTAAACAAACGAACTCTCTTATTAAAGAGGGGAACGTCACTTAAGAAATCAAGCATAACGAGGTTATTATGGTTATTATTGTTGTTATTCTCACCATTGTCTCATTTGTCGCACTGGATATTTTAATCCGGATGGCTATTCGCAAAATTCAGGAGGCCAATGCTCACAAAGAAAGAGAGAATGCTTTAAAGGTCGACCTGAAACTCGACTACACCGACGATGCTAAAAGTTTGAAACACGTAGAAGTTAGCAATCCCAAGGCCTGGATATTGGCGGTTGATGATGAAGCCATCGTCCTGGACAGTTTTCGCAAAATATTGGTTCTTGCCGGTTATTCGGTGGATACCGTTGAGAACGGAAAAGAGGCACTGGGATTAATTCAAAAGAACAATTATGACTTCGTGTTTACAGACCTGAAGATGCCAGAAGTGAACGGTTTGGAGGTCACTAAAGCGGTGAAGTATCTGCGTCCCGATATTGATGTGATCATGATCACCGGATACGCTTCCGTAGAATCAGCCGTCGATACGATGAAACACGGTGCGATGGATTATGTTCAGAAACCGTTCACTGAAGACGAACTGGTGGATTTTGTCAACAAATCGCTTATTCGAAGGCAGGATCGGATTGAAAAACACATACGTCCTGCGGTTCGGCTGGTCACGTCTTCTGTCAAAGCCTCCAAGGAACGGTATGAATTCAATATTCCTGCGGGTGTTTTTGTGTCTTCAAAACACACATGGATCAACCTGGAAATGAATGGCATGGTTCGAGTGGGGATTGATGATTTTGTCCAGAAAAATATGGGGCTGTTGGATAATGTGGACTTGCCAGAAGTGGGGAAGGCCCTTCAGAAAGGGGATCTCTTATTCACAATCCATCAACAAGGTCATTCCGTGGGGATTGTTTCCCCCATCAGTGGGCAGGTGGCCGCGGTCAATCAGGAATTGTTAGAGCATTTGGAATACGTTCAAATGAAACCTTACGAGCTGGGCTGGTTCTGTAGTATTGAACCCAGCAAACTCCCGGAAGAATTCCAGTCATTACGCATTGGCTCCGCGGCGATCGCCTGGTATCAGGAAGAGATCGAGCGTTACAAGGAAGTTGCCAAGTTACGAGCAACAGTCGCCCAAGATGAGGCTTCAGTTGCGATGAGTGATGAAGCCTGGAATACTTTTTGCCGGTTATTTCTGCGTCCTGTCAATATTCAAAAATAAGATTATCACGTGAATGAATGGAGGGTTAAATGAAAAAACAATTAGGGTTTCTTTGCCATTTATTACTCTGCTTGACTGTGGCGATCACCGTGTTTGCTGAAGATGCGGACACAGAAGAGGTGGAGGTGCCAGACCTCATTAAATCACCGTCTGTGATGGGTGAGGTGGTTTTCAATCATAAAGCGCATATTGAAGAACAGGAGATCAAGTGTGAAGAATGTCATCACGAGACGAATGCCCGTGTCTTGGAATTCAAGCATAAATACTATTTTGAGGATTTCTGGGTTGATTGCAAGACTTGCCATCATGAATCCCAGGACGCAAAAGAGGCTCAGTCCTGTTCCGAATGTCATCGTCAACAACCGGCCGCGCTTGCCGATGAGGCCTTTAGTCCCAAAGTTGTTGTTCACAAGAGCTGTTGGGAGTGCCATGAAATTGAAACCGGACCAAAAGCGAGTGAAATGTGCAAGGAATGTCACACCGGTCCTAAGGCTGAATTTTGAATCGATGGTTTCTATTTTATTTGATGGCAAAGGAGGAAAAATATGAGACGAAGAAATTTTCTTAAGATTCTCGGGGCGACGGGGGGTGCTTTGTTGGGAAATTCTGCCCAGGCCAAAGCGGCACCCAAGCAAGAGTTTGTTGGCGTTCTTACCGATACGACCCGGTGTGTTGGATGCCGGTCCTGTGAACAGGCGTGTGCGCAAGTCCATGACCTTCCGGTTCCGGATGTAGAAACCGACTCAGCTTTGGAAAAAGAAAGAAAGACCAGTGCTACCCAATGGACGGTGGTGAATCGTTACAAGACCGACAAAGGGGAAGTCTTTGTGAAGCGGCAATGCATGCATTGTTGGCAACCGGCATGTACGGCGGCATGTCTCACTAACGCTATGTATAAAACCCAAGCAGGTCCCATCATCTGGCGGAAAAGTATGTGTATGGGGTGCCGCTATTGTATGGTGTCCTGCCCCTTTGAAATTCCCAAAGCCGAATACAATACCTGGAATCCCAAAATCCAGAAATGCAACATGTGCTGGGAACGTTTGGAAGAAGGGAAAAAACCCGCATGTGTTCAGGTATGTCCCACCGGAGCCCTCACCTTTGGAATGAAAAAAGACCTGCTGGAAACAGCTCGGACTCAGATTTACCGACATCCCTCCAAGTATGTACGTCACATTTATGGGGAATATGAGGTTGGAGGAACGGGGTGGCTCTACCTTGCCGCTGTGCCTTTCGATCAGCTTGGATTTCGGACAGATTTGGGGACCCTGCCTTATCCAGAGTTTACCAAAGAATTTTTATATGCGGTGCCCAGTGTCATTCTGATGGTTCCGCCCCTGCTCTACGGGCTTCAACGTTTAACCGATGGACAAAAGAAAAAACATGAAGAAGAAGGGGATAAATTATGAGCGAAATAACAGGTGTCCCAGTAAGTCAGGGAAGTGAGATGAAAAGAACGATACAATTTATTCTTAAGGAAATGAAACCACGAGGAAAGTGGTTGACACCCTTTAATGTGATCTCCATTCCTGTTATCCTCCTTGGGATGGGGATCCTTGTGGTTCGTTTTACGCAAGGACTGGGATCCGTCACGAATTTGTCCCAGGAATTTCCATGGGGAGTGTGGAAGGGGCTTAATGTAGTGACAGGGGTGGCTTTTGCGGCTGGCGCCTATATCCTTACTTTTGTGGTCTATGTGTTAGGGATCGAAAAGTATCATCCCATTGTCCGGGCGACCGTGTTGAACGGATTGCTGGCCTATGTTTTTTATGCAGGGGCTTTGATCTTTGAGTTGGGGAATCCTTGGAATATCTTCAATCCCATCATTGGAAATTCGTTTGGCTTCAACTCGGTATTGTTCTTGGTGTCTTGGCACTTTCTCCTCTACATCATCGCGCAAATTCTGGAATTTTCGCCTGTTGTCGCGGAATGGCTGGGATGGAAACGAATAGAGAAAATACTCAAGGGCTTGACGGTTGGAGCGGTCATTTTTGGGATTACGCTTTCAATGTTACACCAAGCGGGACTGGGCGCTTTGTTCATGATGGCGAAGTCAAAGATTCATCCACTATGGTATTCAGAATTTATTCCGACCCTCTTTCTGCTTTCCAGTATTCCTGCTGGACTGTCGATGGTTATTTTTGAAGGCTCGCTCAGTTATAAGATCTTTAAAGATACGGGGAGTGAAGAAGACCATCGCGCTTTTGATGAAATCATTTATGGCTTGGCCCAGGGAGCTTCGATCGCCTTGTTTGTCTACTTTGTGTTCAAAGGAATCGTGGCCATTCATGAGCATCAACTGGAAGTGATTACGGGATTTGGTTTCTGGAGCTTTTGGTATCTGTTGGAAGTGATCGGATTTGTCCTGGTTCCCTGCATTCTGTTTGCGGACGGTGTCAAATACAGAAGCATTCGTGTCATTCGTGTAGCCGCTGGGATGACCATGATCGGGATCATCCTCAATCGTCTGAATACCTCCATTATTGCCTTCAATTGGCAGTATTCTACACGGTATTACCCTACGTGGATGGAAATCGTTGTGTCCTTTATGATTGTTTTTATAGAGATTTGGGTATTTCGTTGGATTGTGACCAGAATGCCGGTTTTTGAAGTAGCACATGATTAATATTCACAAATAAGCCCTAGAGTGACACCATGCTGGAAAGTTATACTTACGTCAATATTTTTGAAATGAAAGGGTTGGAGTACATCCTTTTGATCAGTTTTCTGGTCCTTTTCGTTTTGTTTGTGAAACACTACTTTTCTCCGAAGTCGGATGAATAGTCACCTTTGCAAAATAGGTATTAACCGTTAGGTTTCAGGTATTAGTCAAAAAGTCCAGTAATCTCATTATTGAAAAAAGCTAATACCTGAAAGCCATTTTGCGATAGTGGACCAAGAGGAAAGATCTCAAAAAGTTTTGCTCGCCTTTCTTACTTCTTCCAGGATTGATTGATGTTCCATCAGTGGCTGTGTTCGCACTCGTTCTGGGGGATCCTTCTGCAAAAAATTGTTTTCATAAAACAAATATTTATTGCTGCTCTTCTTGTTTTTTTTCTGGTTTCAGGATGCACTTCTGGAAGTCCCAAGGCCTACTATTATCCGACAGACGAAGCACTTAAGGTTCAAGAAACATGTACGTTAATCTATGCCCCTCAGTACGCGGGTATCCTCGAAGGACATAGACAAATCCGAGTCAATAAAATCACCATTATTTCTGAGGGGATTCTGGCACAGTTCAGTTCAGGCCGGGAATTTGTCATGCCCATACAAACCGCTTTGCCTCTTGGCAATGAGTATTATTGCGGCAATTGGCACGGTCACTATCCCTGTCTCTCGGAAAATGATTGGGACTCCAATTGTGCCCGGACCTACCCTGTTCCTCCCAATCGTTTCAAGTATTAGGCGATCACTGGAAAAGCATATCTTGTGGAAAAACCACGAAAAACACTAAAAACACGAAAGAAAACCTGCAAAATAAGGTTTTACGGAGGAATTCATTGGGGTTGGTCACATTTTCGGCCATGTGTGAAAAAACGGTCTTTGATTTACCACCTATAGACGTTCATTTAAATAATTTCATTGGAATCAATGTGGAGTACCAAAACTTGCTTTGGCAAAATTCAAAGAAAAGCTTTGGCTTTTCTGGTCAAAGCAAGCTTTGACACTCCTAATAATGAGTCGATTAAAGGGATCGTCCGAAATATACATTCTGAATTTATTTAAATGAACATCTATAGGTTGGGTTTTGTTCTGTAGGGGCAGACCTGTGTGTCTGCCCGGGATCAGGGCGAACACACAGGTTCGCCCCTACAATTTGTGGCCGAAAATGTGACCAACCCCAATTCATTTATTAAAAAATCATTTATTTCATGTTTTTCGTGATTAATTTTCAAACCACCTGCACAGCTCGAAAAATTTTATCGTTTTTTAGTGGATATTGTTCGTATTTTAGCTAATAATCGGGACCGTTTACTTCAAGTAATTCGGTCAGGAAAACATAAAAAACGTGGGTTCATGTACGTTTTTCAGAAGGCCTCCGAACAAAACGTCAGACAGGGAGTAGGACAGGGAATGAAAACGTTTGAAGACTTGGTTTTGAGCCAATTTCGCTACAGGTGCGCCATCTGTAATGTCGGCCATTTATCGAGGGGAAAAGGATCGAGGTTAAAAGTTTATTATATTGATAGCAACGCTCTGAATGAAAATGATGAAAATCTGCTGGCGCTCTGTCTTTACTGTCAGGTAAAAGCGGAACGGGAATCCGAGGATTACTTTCATAATGGTTATCGGCAGGTGTTGATTTTTGATGAACTGGATTATCTTAAAAAAATGCGGGATATTCGAGTCAAAGCCTTACGTCTGAATGGAGGAAAAACCCGGAACCCTCCTTTGGGACTGCGGCGACATCCGTCTGCTGAAAAAAGGCAGGCACAGCAAATGAATTTTTTTGAAGTGGGATTGAGAAGCCGAAAACAGCCCTCGAAAGAAGTAGGGTCCAGGTCAGAACTCCTGGAACTCTTCAACCAGACAAAAATGGTCTGGGATGAAGAGGACATTACCGCCATGTTTGCTCAAAGTCCCTTAGGCTCAGAGATGCTGATGCAGCGCTTTGTTGATTGTGGTAGTGAGATTCTTCGCTTATATCTGGAGATTGACGCAGAACACAAAAGGATGATGATTGAGTACATCATCCAACAATATTATCCCAGCTTCTTTGATACCCCCCCTAAAAGAGAACTTGAGACAAAGCGCCTCAATTCCTAAATTTTTCTATGCGTTGAACTGGCCGCGTTCCCAAATTCAAGGGACTCAACTTCAACGGTTTCAAGAATTTCCCCTTACTTTGTCTTGAACGTTTGTCCCCTTTTCCCTGATTGGTTAAGCATGAATTGGCGGTCGATGATCTTTCCAGGGTGCCGCCTTTTCCAGTTGCGCGGCCAAGCGGAACAAGGTCGCCTCATCTCCCATTTTCGCAATAAACTGAACTCCGCAGGGCAATCCGCTCTCACTCCAATGCAGTGGCACCGACATAGCCGGTTGTCCGGTTAAGTTGGCCAATTGTGTAAACGGCAGTTTTTCAAAACTTTTATGCGCTAATTGTTCAATAAACCCTGTATGTTTCAAAATATGTCCACCTAGCTCTATTTTATTAATGACTTTTGCTCCCATCGCTTCTAAAAAGTTGGGTTGGAGTTCCCCTGTTTTTACAGGCGGAGCCGCCAAGGTAGGTGTCAAGTATAAATCATATTTTTCGTGGAAGGTTCCCATGGCACGTGCAAAGTCATTCCAGGTTCTCTTCGAAATCACAAAATCTCTTGCTGAATAGGCACGCCCTAATAACCCAATCGTCCAAGTCGCGTCTTCAACATCTTCACATCGTGCCGGTCTTCCGATGTCACTTTCAATTTGAGCAATATCCGCAGCAACTTCACCAAAATAGATCATTAAGTAGGCTTTCGCGAGAGCCATGCCATCATACTCGGGTTGTTGTTCTATAACGTGATGACCTAAGTTTCTTAAAAGATCTACAGCCTTTTCAACCGCATTGACACACTCGCGATCCACAAGGGTGCCCAGAGGGGATTGGGTGGAGTAAGCAATCTTGAGTTTTCCAGGCTGTTTTAGAATTTCAGCCATATAACTATGAGCGGGTGGCTTGATTAAATAGGGATCGCCGGAACTTGGTCCACAAACAGCGTCAAGCATCGCCGCGCTATCTCTTACAGTTCTTGAGACGACATGATCGACTACCGCGCCTTGCCAACTTTCACCATGATCCGGTCCCAGGGGCGTTCTTCCACGACTGGGTTTGATCCCGAAAATACCGCAACATGAAGCAGGGATTCGAATGGAACCGCCACCATCACCTGCCGAGGCCATAGGGACCATTCCTGACGCCACAGCCGCCGCACTTCCGCCACTTGAACCTCCAGGCGTATGTGCGGTATTCCAGGGGTTTAAGGTGGGACCAAAAAGCTTGGGTTCGGTGACACCCATCAAACCAAACTCAGGAGTGTTCGTTTTACCAAGAGTAATCAAGCCTGCCGCCTTAAAGCGTTTGACAATTTCCGCATCGTGATTGGGAATATAATGCTCATAGGCTTTGCAGCCTTTGGTAAAACGGACTCCGGCATAAGTACCAAGAAGATCTTTCAACAAAAAGGGAACTCCTGTAAAAGGGCCTTCCGGCAAAGGACTTTCCGCAATTCTTTTTGCTTCTTCATACATTGGCGTAATGACTGCGTTCAATTTAGGGTTGACGCTTTCAATCCGTGAAATCGCTTCTTCCACCAATTCCAAAGGACTGATGACTTTTAATTTGACCAACTCGGCCAATCCCAAACCATCATAATCTCCGTATTCTTTAAATCCTGACATACCAACTCCTCAAACATTAGTGTTAAAAAAAATCTATTTCACCTGCTATCAAAAAAACTCTATTTCACCTGCTATCAGTTTATCAATATCAACCGTTTCAGGTTCTTTGAAATCTTCAGGGGCCCAGTGAAGATGGAAAATAAAACGTTGATAAAGCGAAATAGGCTCAAAGATATCTTTTTTGTCATAGATCACATAGCGAAAACAAAGCTGCGGATTCTTTGAACCAAAAGAAATGTATTTGTTATCCTGATCAATGATGATGGGTACCTGAGAAAGAACTTTACCGGATTCTTGACCATCGTTGAGGATGAACTGTGATTTAAAGCGACCCCAAATCATGTTGGTAATTTCTCCTAGCAATCCATTCAAAGCGTTCGAACTGGTATCATCATGTGAAAAGGGCGTCCTTTCATTTTTAATCAAATTCGCAAATGCTTTTTTTTCTACTTGAAGCAGCATGGACCCTCGACACCAGTTACTTTCCAAGGGAATCATGCTAAAGAGCTCTCCATAGATAACACTGTCTTTGATCAAAAAGGGCGTACACGCAAAAATTTCGACCCCCTGCAGAACCATCCTCAGTGTCTCTTCAGACATGGCTTCAATCCCTTTGATCAAAGTCTCAGGAAAGAGCAAGTTGAACAAGTGTGTATCAACATGTTTTTTCAGCGTTTCCAGGTCTTCTCCTTGATAAATTGCGGAAATCGCGTCTTGTGTTCTTCGATCGCAGTCTTTTAAAAACTCAGCATCATTCGTTCGGATGATGATGGGTAACTCAGGGCGTAGGTTATGTAGTTGTATGACCACTTCAAAAAAATGACTCGACTCTGTTGACGGGAGCGATAGCAGGACCAGTCCCAGATTGATATTCGTTTGAATCACATCAATCAGAGAGTCAAAATGTTTTAACCTCAAACCCACCAGGTTATTGGAAACAAAAAAACTTTTTAATTGCTCAATATACTTTCCCTCTTCTTCATAGAACAAAACTTTACTCTTGAGGACAGGTGAGTCTGTCATAGCCCAACTCCTTAAATAGACGTGATCGATTATTTTGCGTCATGGTAACTCTATAACGTCCTTGATCTTATGCGATTATCATAATCTTTCAGTATTGGCAATTAGAACCTTCACTTTGGAAAGAATTAGTCGCTGTCACGAAATTGAGAAATTCAACCAAGACTCGGTAGCTGTGACGAAGGTTCTGAGCGGTTTAGAAAAATTTAATAAAAGAAAGCTTCAAAAGACAAACAAAAATCTTGCATTCCTTCAAACACTACAGTAAAATCCCCCAATCTTTTGATTGAAGCAATACTGTATGGATTCATTGAAATCTTTCATGTAAGAGCAAGCCCTTTACCATCGATCGTATTCGTCCCGAAATGAATATTTGATTTTTGTCTTTGATTTAATTGGCGAAATTTAAATGAATCACTGTAAAGCGCACATGAGCGTTTACCATTTGTCAAGTGCTTGAATATGCTTCAAGAAATAAGCAGTCTCAAAGAATTCTCTTCTACTTGTCCTCCAGATGAAGGATTCCCTATCTTTTTGTGTGATGACATTCCTCCCCATTACTACCAGATGTCTATGGAAGAGCTTTGGGAACGGGGGTTTGACGCGAAAGCAAAATTAGGGGACTCCGTTTTTATCCTTGCGCATCACTATCAGCGGGACGAGACTTTTCGTTTCGGTGATGCTTCCGGAGATTCTCTGAATTTGGCTCAGATCGCGGCTGAACAAGCGGCTCCCTACATTATTTTTTCTGGTGTGCATTTTATGGCGGAAAGTGCCGACATATTGACCACTTCACGCCAGAAGGTCATGCTCCCTAATATCACCGCTGGTTGTTCTATGGCCGATATGGCTGACAGGGAATCTGTGGCGGAATGTTGGGATGTTTTGTCCGAAATTTGCGGAGAGGATGTTTTTGTTCCCATCACGTACATTAACTCTTCCGCAGAGTTAAAAGCCTTTTGCGGAGAGCATGGGGGGGTGGTTTGTACTTCCTCCAATGCCGAAAAAATTCTTAAATGGGCCTTTGATCAAAACAAACCTGTGCTGTTTTTTCCCGATCAGCACTTGGGCCGAAATACCGCCAAAGCGATGGGCGTGCCCCGGGATCAAATAAGACTCTGGAATCGACACCTGATGGATGGCGGGCTCACTGAAGGACAGCTTCTTGATACCCGTGTGTTATTATGGAACGGGTTTTGTTCTGTTCATGCACGGTTCACCGCAAAGCAAATTAAAAACGCGCGTGAACGTAACCCCGATGTCAACGTGATCGTCCATCCTGAGTGTGCAGAGGAAGTTGTGGACGCCGCTGATTATTATGGGTCTACCAATAAAATAATCCAAATCATCCGAGATTCAGAACCTGGAAGTTCCTGGGTGGTGGGAACGGAAATAAATCTGGTTAATCGCTTGCACCGTGAATTATTCCGCAAAGAGGGGAAGCACATTGAATGTTTGAACACAAACGTATGTCCTTGTTCGACGATGTATCGGACACATCCTGCTAATGTTCTTTGGGTATTAGATAATCTCCTCAAAGGACGTGTGGTTAACCAAATTAAAGTTCCGGAGGAGACCGCAAGGTTTGCGAAGATTGCCTTGGAACGTATGCTTGAACTCAGTTAGGGTTCTGAGAGAACAGATATGGGATCTCCAACATTGGTTGTTGTCGGAAGCGGTTTAGCGGGTTTATTGACAGCTCGTCTTGCCGCGGAAAAACAGCATGTCACACTCATTACGAAAAACACTCTATTCGATAGCAACACCCGTTGGTCTCAAGGCGGAATTGCTGCGGTATGGGGTGATAACGACTCTGTAGAGTTGCATATCAGGGATACCGCTGTCGCGGGCAGTGGTATTTGTGACCCTCAGGCGGTAGAG
This sequence comes from Deltaproteobacteria bacterium TL4, assembly GCA_051382335.1. GTDB lineage: Bacteria > SAR324 > SAR324 > SAR324 > NAC60-12 > JBBCAX01. The sequence continues at coordinate 45,435 of JBBCAX010000253.1, read as the reverse complement.
GTTTTATCTCGCAATAGTCACGATGCGATTGAACAATTAATCAGCTTGGGTGTTTGCTTTGACAAAGGCGATGATAATCGCTTTTTGTTGGGTTTGGAAGGTTCTCATAGCGTCCATCGGATCCTGCATGCGGGGGGTGATGCGACAGGAGCAGAAATCCAAAGAGGTCTGGTTGAAAGCGTCATACATCATCCCAATATTGAGCTCCGTGAGCATTGTCTGGCTACCTCGTTAATCAGAGACAAGCAGCAAATACGAGGAATTCGATTTTTTCATGAGCCTTCCCAAAAAATTTCTGAGATATTCACTTCTCAAGTGGTGATTGCAACGGGGGGTGCCGGGAAAATCTATCAATACACCAGCAACCCTGACGGCGCGACCGGAGATGGTATGGTGTTGGCTTATTGCGCAGGCGCAAAACTGATGGACTTGGAATTTTATCAGTTCCATCCGACCGCGCTTAACTTGGAAGGTGCTCCTAATTTCCTGATTTCTGAAGCAGTGAGAGGAGAGGGCGCGATTTTAAGGAATGTCAAAGGGGAGCGCTTTATGGAAAAGGCGCATCCTCTGAGAGAGCTGGCCCCTAGAGATATTGTGGCAAGGGCGATTGCCTATGAATCTACCAAGCAGGTAGGGCACTCCATTTATCTGGATGCCACTTCACTGAATTTGGAGATGCTTCCCAAGCGGTTTCCAACCATTTTCAACACGTGCCTGCAATTCAATATCGACATACGGAAAGATTGGATTCCCATTACGCCTGTGGCCCATTACATGATGGGAGGTGTGGCAACAGACATCTGGGGGCGAACCTCCGTTCCCGGGCTTTATGCCTGTGGTGAGGTAACGCGAACTGGCGTTCATGGTGCAAACCGGTTAGCCAGCAATTCACTCCTGGAGGCTGCGGTTTTTTCCATAAGAACCGCCAGTGTTTTGCAACAGGATTTTTCCCAACTCCCTGAATGGCCTCAACGGGAAGATCACTCTTTTGAGCCGATTCCTGCGGCGGCTTCTGACTCTTTTTCCGAAAGTTTGAAACTGGAAGAGCTTCAAAAACTGATGTGGGACAATGTGGGCATCATCAGAAATGCGGATTCTTTAAATAAAGTTTGTCGTAGGCTTCCCAAACGAAGAGCTCTTCCCTCCACTCCTTCCAGTTTACAGCAATTCGAGTTGGAATGTTTGCATTTGCTGGGTCGATTAATAGCCGAATCGGCACTTGAACGGCAGGAAAGTCGGGGAGCTCACTTTCGAGAAGATTTCCCGAAGGCCGTAGACCCCTTCATGTCCTCAACTGTCAAAAGCGTTTTTGATCAGGCGAATTGATCCATTACTTTTAATTCAGGGCCCCATAGACTAGTTATGAATGCTTTCCACCTCCAGCAACTCATTAAAACTTCCCTGGAAGAAGACCTGGCTTGGGGAGACGTGACCTCTGAAACGGTCATAAACGCCAAATGGCAAGTCCAGTTGGAGATCCTCCTGAAGCAGGATGGTGTTGTCGCAGGACTTACGGTCGCTGAACAGGTTTTTCGCTATTTAGATCCCGATCTGAAATGGATGGCGTTGCAACAGGATGGAACCTGGCTCACTCAAGGGACGGTGTTGGCCTCTTTTGAAGGCTGTGCTCAATCTTTGTTACAAACAGAACGAGTGGCTCTGAATTTCTTGCAACGTTTGAGTGGTATTGCCACAAAAACTTATCTTTTCGTTCAGGAAGCTCGAAAAGGTTCAGCTACGGTGCGGATTGTTGATACAAGAAAAACGACACCGGGCTTAAGGTTATTGGAAAAGTATGCCGTTCGTATGGGAGGCGGAATCAATCATCGTTATAATTTGTCAGATGCGGTGATGTTGAAGGATAACCATCTTTCGATTTTAAAAAAACACGGTGTTTCCCTCAGCGAAGCTTTAAAAACATTGCGCCAAAGATTACCTCACACCCTCAGTATCGAAGTTGAAGTTGATTCACTTTCTCAAATTCAAGAGGTGCTTGACGCTGGCGCTGACTCGATCCTGTTGGACAACATGTCGTGCGATGAGATTCGTCAAGCGGTAAAATTGATAGATAAAAGGGCCATCATTGAAGCCTCGGGAGGTGTCACGCTGGACAGAGTTGCCGAAATTGCTGCGACAGGAGTGGATGTGATTTCCGTTGGTGCACTGACACACTCCTCCCCCTCGTTGGACATCAGTCTGGATTACAAAAGTTAGGATCTGACTCGGATTTTTGAGGGATTTGCAGAGATTTGATCACAAAAGAGCCTCAAAAGGAATAAACAAAATGTTGGCACAACTGGATCTTTCATGTCTTCCAAAGCACGTCGCTATCATCATGGATGGTAATGGTCGTTGGGCACAAAAACAGGTGATGCCTCGCTTTCATGGTCATCGCAGTGCGGTTAAGGCCGTCAGAATCACGGTGGAAACGGCCGCGGAGCTTCATTTAACCGCCTTAACGCTTTATGCCTTTTCAACAGAAAATTGGAAACGTCCTAAAAAGGAAGTTTCTGTTTTGATGAATTTACTCGCCGAATATTTGCAAAAAGAGTTAGAAACCATGTTGAAGAATAATATTCAACTGCGTTTGATTGGAGATCGCACAAAACTGCCTGATTTCATCCATGAGCCACTGGACCGTGCGTTACAATCAACACACTTGAACACGGGCATGGTTTTAAATCTTGCCGTGAACTATGGAGGGCGAGCAGAAATTATTAGAGCGGTACAACAAATAATGCTCAAAGTTCAGAACGAACACTTGGCTGTGGATCAGATTGATGAAACGCTGATTTCACAAATGATGTATACCGGCGATTTACCAGACCCCGATCTTGTGATCCGTACCAGTGGGGAATATCGAATTTCTAATTTTTTATTATGGCAGTCTGCCTATGCCGAGTATTATTTTACAGAGGTTTTATGGCCTGACTTCAACCAGGAAGAGTTTTATAAGGCACTGTCTTCGTTTCAACAACGTCATCGAAGAATGGGAGGCCTCGAGATTGAGTCTTCATAACGCAGAAAAAATTTGCAACTCTTGGTTTTTCCTGCAAGGAGTAAAATCAAAGGTAAGTCTTTAATGAACGTTCTGAATCATTCATTTTACTTTCATCTTTCAATAGCAAAGGATCCTCATGTCAGAAAATGAAACAGTCACTCCCGAACCCAAGAAATCCGATTTGTCAGCGAGAGTCATTACAGCGGTGCCTTTAGCTGTGGTTGTTGTAGGAATGTTGATCTATGGTTCTACCACGGTTGTTGGCGTGGCCGCTTTGATTTTTGCCTTGGTGGGAATCAGTGAGTATAACACTATGTTCGCCAAAAACTATATTCATTTGAATCCTCTTCTTTTGATGGGCTGTACCTTGTTGATGGGGATCGGTTCCTTAGTCGCCGGAGTTTCCGGATTAACTAGCGCTTTGGTATTCAGCGCGTTGATTGTATTTTTCTATCAACTGTTATTCATGCCGTTGAAAGATATTTCTGAGCTCCAGGTCTTAGGCTTGGACTTATTCGGTCTCTTATGGATTGGATGGAGTTTTAACCATTTTGCTCTGATCAAAGATCTTCCCGAAGGAACAGCCTTAGTCTTTTTGTTGTTGATTACGATATGGGTTAGTGATTCTTTTGCGTATTTCGGAGGTAAACGCTTTGGAAAAACTCCCTTGGCACCCAGTATCAGTCCTAAAAAAACCATTGAAGGGAGTGCGTGTGGTGCGATAGGTAGTGGCGTTATTGGCGGGATTTTCGCGTTTACCTCAATTTCGGCACTAACCTGGTGGCAAGGTTTCTTAATTTCAATCTTCATTGCGCTTATAGGACAAATGGGCGATTTGATCGAATCCAAATTAAAGCGTCTTTGTGACGTAAAGGATTCGGGTACCATCATTCCGGGACACGGAGGGGTTCTGGATCGTGTGGATGGATTGCTCACCACGGTTCCTGCCTTTTACTACATTGTCTGGATGATTATCAATGCTCATTAAGCCTTGACCGTTAGCCTCAGTTCGTGGTGTGGGGAGTTTTTAAAAATTGGCACTGAAGAACACCGCAAACGCTAAAAAGTGGCTTTAACAGGATTTCATTCGATGAATGCTTCATCCCTTTCAAGTAGACCTTAAGCTGAGTTCCAACATGGAAAAAAAGCGACTTGCGATTCTGGGTTCGACCGGTTCCATTGGGACAAATACCCTCGATATTCTCCGACAACATCCTGAGTGTTTTGAGGTGATTGCCCTGTCGTGCAACAGTCAGGTCGCTCAGTTGATGGAACAGATACGAGAGTTCCATCCAAGGGTGGTTTGTGTGGGATCCGCCGAAACCGCTAAGGCGCTGCAAGCTCAATGGAAAACAGACCAACTTCAAGTGTTATGGGGGCAGGAAGGTTTGGTCCAAATTGCGGAGCTAGAGGATGTTGAGACTGTCATCGCGGGAATTGTAGGTGCCGCAGGTTTGCCCTCAAGCTATGCCACGCTTGAAATGCGAAAAACATTAGCGTTGGCAAATAAAGAAACCATGGTGTTGGCCGGAGAGCTCATGATGCGTGTGGCCAAAGAAAAAAACGCCACTATTTTACCGATGGACAGTGAACACAACGCCATTTTTCAATCTTTAAAGGGGCATCAGAAACAAAGCGTTGAAAAACTGATCCTGACCGCGTCAGGCGGTCCTTTTCGGGATAAACCTTTTGAAAATTTTCCTCAAATTACTTTAGAGGAAGCCTTGAACCATCCCAATTGGGAGATGGGTCCGAAAATCACTATCGACTCAGCGACAATGATGAACAAAGGTCTTGAAGTGATCGAGGCTCATTGGTTGTTTGATGTCCCTGTGGATCAAATTGAGGTATTGATTCACCGTGAAAGTATCATCCATTCGATGGTCCAATATGTGGATGGTTCCTTGATTGCTCAATTAGGTTTACCTGATATGCGAGTCCCGATTGCTTATTGTTTAGCCTATCCTGAACGGTTGCCCTTGAATCTTCCCAAACTCAATTTAGCACAAATCCAAAAGCTTCATTTCGCTGAAGTTTCTCAGCAAAAATTTCCATGTTTGCAATTAGCCATTGAGACCGTTCATATGGGAGGGGGAGCCCCCGCCGTCCTGAATGGTGCCAACGAAGAAGTAGTTTCAGCCTTTCTGAAGGGAAAGATTTCTTTTCTTGAAATTTCAGGTATACTGACTGCGATTTTGAATGAACTGAAAGTAGAATGGTGTTCCGAATCAGTACCCGCATATTTAAAGCATATTAAGACCATCAAAGATGCCCTGGATGCGGATCAATGGGGGCGTAATCGAGCGCAAACGCGTATTGAAAAAGAGTAAAAGATGACTACCATATTAACCTTTATTTTAGTTTTAAGCTTTCTCGTATTTATTCATGAGGCAGGACATTACCTTGCGGCTCGTCACGTGGGCGTGAAAGTGGAGGAGTTTTCGATTGGTTTTCCTCCAAAGCTGTGGGGTAAAAAAATAGGAGAGACGGAATATATTATCTCCTGGATTCCTTTGGGCGGCTATGTGCGATTATGGGGGCAAAATATGAAAGATGAGGACCCTGAGGATCCCGCTAATTATGCCTCCAAGTCCATTTTACAGCGATTTTTCATCCTGGTCGCCGGTCCTGGTGTGAATCTGTTATTTGCCTTTTTATTCATGCCCCTGGTTTATATGATTGGAGTCAATGGTCCTGTTTATTTATCTCAGGTACCTCAACTATACGAAGTAAAACCTGAAGGCTATGCCGCTCAAATGGGGTTTGAGGCCGGAGATGAAATCTTTTTGTTCAACGATAAAGACATCGCCACATGGAAAACGTTATATGAAGAGATTTCAAAACTGAAGAAAGAACAAGCCTTCTCCGTTGCGGTCTTGCGACAGGGGGCACAAGTTGAGTTACACGGAGACATCAAGAGCCTGGAAGAACATCAGGGATTTGGATGGCTGCCCCATATTTTGCCGCTTGTTGGCGAATTTTCGGAAATATCTCCTGTAAAGGAGGCTGGTGTGCAGCAGGGAGATCTGATTTTGAGTATTAATGGACAGCCTGTGAAGGACTGGAGTAATATCTCCACCTTAGTTCAACAAAGTCAACCCCCGGTCCCTGTGCAAACATCACCTGACGCTCCAACGCTTTCACAACCAGAGTTCCCTTCAGTCAATTCGGTGCCCCTGGTGCTTGAGTTTGAACGAAGTGGGGTGATTCATGTTATGGAAATTACCCCTCATTTCTCAGAGAAAGAGCAGAGTTATTTTCTGGGAATGAGAGTCGCCAGTGCCAGAGAATCCTCTGGTGTCTTCGAATCTGTAGAAAAGGGGACGAAGCAAATTTACGCGATTACCCGAAGCACCTTTCAGTTTTTAGGAAGAGCCTTTCAAGGAAAAGGCTCAATGGACGAATTGGGGGGACCCATCCGTATAGGAAAAGTCTTGGGTGAGGCGGCTCGAAGCAGTATTGCAGAGCTCTTTTTTTTGATTGCGGCAATCAGTCTTCAGTTGGGAATTTTCAATCTGTTTCCTATTCCTGTCTTGGATGGTGGGCACATTTTCTTCCTCCTTCTTGAAAAAATCAAAGGAGCCCCTTTAAGTGTGGAATCCAGAGAACGCACTCAAATTATAGGATTCTCCTTACTGATGGGACTCATCTTACTGGTTAGTTTCAATGATGTCCTACAACTTTTATAGCGAGTTTCTGTTGTGAAATAGCTTTAGCGGCAAGGTGTTGACTCTTTAAGAACGCGTGATCCCCTCCCCTCCCTATTCAGGTGAAAACTCCTCAGAAAGGGGAACCTCTCCTCTGTTGGATGAAGTGATCCGTAACAGGATCCTCACGGTGTTGGGAAGACTGTGGCAAGTCCTCCACCTTTGGTTCTCAGGTTAGTTGTCTGGCCCTGATAGAGTCGTGCCGATAGCTGTTGAATCCTGCCGTTATAGGTGACACAACGCAGGTCAAGTTTGAGGGATTGTTTTTCGCCATTGATGATCAGAACCCGTTCACTGGGAGGGATGACGGACTGGGCGATGTAATTGGAGTGGATGATGTTTTCCCAGACCCGGCGGGTAAGTTTGGCACCACGATACGCACCACGACTGCCATAGCCATTGGCTGGTTTGAAAAAATTCTGTTTCCTGTTTTCCCAGAGCTGTGAGGCATTTTCGTTCGTCACGGCCACTGTCATGGGCACCGATTGACTCAATATATTGATTGTTTGCTCCTCTATGCCGAATTGTCTCAGTAGCTTCACATCTGATAACAGTGGCAGATTTCGTTTGTCCGCACTGAGTGCGTAAACATGGGGGGAGGGCGTGAAAACGGCCAAACCTTTTTGATAGGACTCTTTTAAACACGTGCACTCAGGTGTTTCGAGATAAAAGTCCGTGAGTCGATTATAGACCAAATCGATCCTTTTCGCTCCTATCCACAAAGTGTTATCCTCTAGGGTGAAGGCTTTGGGATCGGCGATGATGGCCTCAAGGCCGTGTCGTTTGAACAGTGATCGAAAGAGTAAAAATTCGGGATATAAAAACTGTGTTTCCGGTTCGTTGTCAACGATGGCGATGGTGCGTAGGGTTTGGTTTGGACACTGTAATTTCCACTCTTCACGGAACATTGTTATCAGTTGGTTTTCAACGTCCTCAAAATTAACTTTCCCGTCAAATAAGGCGTCGATTTCAGGGCAACATGCTCGTTGAGCCGTAGCCAGATAAAGATTCAGCAACACTCCGCCAGCATTGGTGTTGATCTCAATCAGTTGAGGGCCTTCGACTCCAAGATGGAAGTCGTAGCCAAAAAAAACACCTCGGGGTCCAAAGTCTTTTTGGGCCGTGTCCGGAGCAGAGGTCAGGACTCTCTCACGGTAGCCCTCATTGTGGATCACACTTTCTATAGCGAGAATCAGTTGTTCCATTTTTTTGATGTGTCCCTGCCACAAAAAAACAGGCGAGGTCGCAAATAACTGGCTATGAACATCCAGGAGCTGCTCAGGCATACCGAAATCACTCAGATGTGCTTCCAAGCTGCTGTGCAGAACCTCTTTATCCACAGCGATACAATGACAATCCTTATTCAAAGATTCTGCGAGTCGGTTTTCCAGGGGTCTACCTTGTGTCATATCTTCATTTCTCTTCAAGCGGGTGTATGTATTATATTTCGAGCGGATAAAAACTTCATATATAAACATCCTCTAAGGCAAAGTCTATAATAAAAAATTTCGAGCTGTGCAGGTACCTTTTTAAAACCACGAAAAACACTAAAAACACGAAAGAAAACCTGCAAAATAAGGTTTCCCTGAGGAATTCATTGGGGTTGGTCACATTTTCGGCCATGTGTCAAAAAACGGTCTTTGATTTACCACCTGGTTTGGGTTTTGTTCCGTAGGGGCAGACCTGTGTGTCTGCCCGGGATCAGGGCGAACACACAGGTTCGCTCTATGAGGAATTCCGATGGAATCAATGTCCTCTGCCATTTTTTGGAGTTAAGTCAAAGTTCGTCCTTTGTGGGTTCCTCTCACGGGAGTCAAAGCTCGTTTGGGCAGGAAGTGGCGGAGTTGATTCGTCCTTATCAGAAGGAAGAAGGGGCTCGCTTATCAGCGAGGATGAGTCCCAAGCGGATTACGATGTTAGAGGATGAAACCTTTCATGGAGATCAACTCTGTCTAGTGGGACTGGAAGCGGTCTCGAATTATATCGTTTTGGAAACCTATGCGCCCCATCGTGAAGGAAAAACAGGGACGGAGGAACTCTCAAAGGCCATGAAGGGAATGCCGGTGGAGGTGATTCAGGTGGGAAGTGATGAAGGAAAAGGGTTGTTAAACCACATCACCCAAGGCTTGTCGGCACATCATGCCCCCGATTTATTTCATCCGCTTCAGGCTCTTTCACAGGCCACCTTGCTGGCCTTGAAAGCCCAAAGTGTAGAAGCGGAAAAGCCGTATCAAAACGCTGTCCAACAGACTCAAACGCGGCGAGAGCAACAGGAAGCGTTCTTTCAAAACAGACCTCCTGGACGGGCGCCTGATTTTGAAAAACGGATCGAGTCTGCCGTGAGCGCTGAGAAACTCGCCCAAGAAAAACTGGAAACAGCGCAAAACCGACAAACCGAAGTCAAAGACGCTCTGGAACAAATCAGCCAGAGAAATCAAGAGGGTGTTGCGCCTGGTGGATCAAAGGCAGGCCACTCTGGTCTTTGTCTGGTTTATGATCGGGGAAATGATGCGGGGGTGGGAGCTTTCCAAACTGCGGGAAGATCAAAGGCTCCACTTTCTGCTTCCTGCTCTTTATTTTCAGGAATGTGCCCGTAAATCTTCAAACCCTGAAGAGAAACGTCGCTTGAGGGAAAAGTCTGAACCATTGTTACAGACTTTGGCGTGGAGGGATGTGGACTGGCGGGAGTTGAGTCCTGAGCGGCAAGAAGATTTCAATGGCTCTTGCGACGGATGCCTCCCTTATCCAGACCGGCGGCTTCCAGAAAAAAGGAGCAAAGGAGCAATACCCTGAAAATCGTTTGATTGCTGGATTGGCGAAACGATGACTATAGCCCGTCTTTTTTTAAGACCTGTTCACTTATTAATAGTGGTGACGGCTTTGCGCAGGTTTTTGAATTTTTTCAAAGGGGTCCCTGTTTCTCGTGTAAATTTCTTGGCTACTCACTTAACCCCCATGAGACAAGTCTCACAACGAAGCATGAAAGTAATTGGTAGGCCGGGATTACATGCCCGACAAAGTGAGGGGCACGTAGTCCCCTTCTACCACTTTCTTACAAAGCCGGGACACAGGGTAGGATGTGTTAGCGAGCTTGCGAGCGTAACGCATCAGGCAGAGGCGGGTTTATTGAGGCGTTACGCCTACCGGCTAACACATCCTTGTATCTTTAAGTTGCTTCAAAAAGGTGCGATGATTAGCTATCATCACACGGGAACCGGAGAGGTTGTACACATCCTACTTTGAATAGCTGTCCCGGCTTAAGGGAGTAGCCAATTTCTCAGGTTTTTGGGTTCTCAGTTGATCAAAGCCGCTCATTTGTCCTCTTTACAATGTATTTGAAATTCTGAAAAACTGTAAAGGAGGAGGATGCCAGCAAACCCGCAAAATCCAGGTTTTATTTTGGAAAGATGTCTAATAAATGGAAAAGAAGGCCTGGAGTTAAGTTAAGCTTACGATTAAAAAAATTTATTGTCCCGCGTTAAATGGGGAGCCATCCAGACGTTTTGAAACAAAATATTACTTGTTAAGTTGTATCATTATTGTTACAAATTATAGTAATTAATTTATCAACTCTTAGCTGTATTTGCTTATGGAAGTCTATAAAATCAGTGAAGCCAGGAAAAATTTCTCCAAAATAATGTCCCTTGGGTATCCAATAGAAATTAAAAGTCCACAAGAAGAAGTGGTAGTCCTCCCCAAATCAAGATATTTAGAGATGGAGATGAAGTTGGTCAATACGGAAATGGATTTAGCAGAATTAAGACAACAAGGAAAACCAAAGTACACTACGGAGCAAGTGGAGGCAATGCTTGCAGCGGTGAGAAATAACAATGGCTGATTGGTATTCCGAAATTGTTAAGATGCTCATAGAAATGGAATTAAGCAATCCAAGTTTAACAAAAGAAATTCTTCGAGCAATTCATTTGATTGAACTCAACCCAGATCGAGGAATCTGGGCAGGGAATACAAGACGTTATGTTTCAACCGAACTTTTTAGAATTGGTTACAATTTTCATCCTTCGGGCAAAATCGAAATTGTATCAATAAATATTTTTAAATCATTTAAAGGTGCCTAAAATTCAGCAGAGACTATCGAATCCTCGCGACAATGAGCGTGATATCATCTTCAGCAGGTTGATTGGCGTAATGGAGATAAGCGGCATCCAAAATCTCTTTTTGGATTTCTTGCGCGGTTTTTCCATCGGCAGCACTCAAGATGTTGATTATTTTCCGACTGCCAAACATTTGATGTTGGGGGTTCAGGTTCTCAGTCAAGCCATCCGTATACCATACCAGAACATCATCTTTCTGTAGTTGCTGGGTTTGAGTCACATACTGACTTTCTTTATAAGACCCCATTAACGCGGACCTCATTTTAAGTCGTGCAATTGGTTTTTTGACCTGGGTCATATTGCGTTCCGTGGTGAATTGACTGGGTCTCCAAAGGAAACAGGGCGGATGTGCCGCACAGGAGTAACTCATGACTTTGGTGTTCAGATCAATACTGGAATAGAAAAAACTCATGGTATAACGTCCACTTGTTTTTTTATGCAGGACATAATTGAGTTGGGTGAGCAGGTAATCGGGGTTAAAAAGCCTTGGATCGGGAGTCCCTTCGTCAACAATGCGTTGTCTATATTGTAATAACTGTTCCATTGCGCTACTAGCCGCGGCAGTGATTAAGGCGGCAGGGACCCCATGTCCTGTGACGTCTCCAATCATCACATCCAAGGTGTTGAGATGAGGGGTATAACGAAAATCATACCAATCCCCGCCTGTTTCAGAAGCGAACTGATAAAAGCTGGCAATTTCGATTGCCTCCAACTGAGGATTTTCTTTTGGAATCAGAAATTCTTGCACCGTATGGGCCGTTTCCAACTCCATTTTTAAACGTTCCCGTTCTTTTAAATCTCGATAATGGTAAGCATTTTCTATGGAAATTGCCGCTTGCGTTGAAAGTAAATTGAGGATTTCCAGGCGTTCTTCAGTAAAGACGCCTGTGCTTAAGTTGTTTTCCAGGTAGATCAATCCCACCAAGGCGCCATGGTTGATGATGGGAGAACAGAGCAGAGAGCGAGGCTGATTTTTAATCACATAAGGATCATTGGTAAAAGTTCCTTCATTTGAAGCGTCATGCAGAACCACATTCCCCTGGGTACGAATTACATATTGAGTGATACTTCGAGCGACTCGATCAAACTCCCGAACACTTTCTCCACTCATTATTTTAATTTCCCCGGTATTGGCGTTTCCTTCTGCTTGAACCAACATCCGTTGACCTACATTTTCTTTCAGCATGAGAAACCCTCGTTCAGCACCCGCATTCTCAATAATATTTTCAATTAATATTTTAAGCAGACGAGTCAAATTGATTTCCCGTGAGATACTTTGTGAGGCTTTTAAAACAGAAGAAAGATCCAGAGAATGACCTGAGGCCGTGGTATTCGTTGACATAGAAATAGTACGAGGATCAAGCACCATCGAACGTAAAGAAGCAACGGGTGTCTGTTCCACTTCAGGCGAAACCGTGATTAACTCAGGATAGCGTTCCTGGAGATATTTGACTTTTTCTACAGCGCCCCAGTCTTCATAAAGCCGAACCGCTTCCTTCATATAGAGTTGCGCGGCCTTCATTTGTTGATGTTGATAATAAAATTTTGCGGCAAGTTGATTAATGAGGGCTTGATCTTCTAAAAATTCATTCTTTTTGGCCTCTTCCAGCGCTCGATCATAAAGGTTTCCGGCTTCGAAAGGATGGTCTGAAAGTCTTTGAAACTCGGCCTCCATTAAAAAAGTACAATGGCGACAATTATCTGGGAAATGCTGCGTCCAACGTTTCATCCTTTGATAGTCTTTGTTCATGCGCCATTTGGCTTTTAACTTTTCCCACCAGTTCATTTCAGGAAAACGAGTTGCCAGTGTAATGAAACGTCTCAGGGCCGCAGAAACGAGGAGTGCGATATCAGAAAAGGCATTTTCAAATTGAATCAGATCCGGCATTAATTGTGAGGCTTTTTGATAATCTTCATACATGCAGTACAACAGGAATTGGCTGACTTTGGCCAAGGCTATTCCAATTTGTGAGCCGTACTGTTGCAAGCGTTGAAGGCAGACCTTTTCGTCAAAGTGTGCATCACTCATGGAGATGCGGCTTTGGGTCAGTCCCAAAAGGCAAAGTCGATATTGCCTGATGAGATGCATGATCTCAAGATACTCGGGGTTTTGGATACTTTTTAAAATATCTACATAAGGTTCCTGTTTTTTTAATAGAGTCCTTAACGTAAGATTGGTGTCAAAAAAATAAATCAAGACACTAATCGCCGCAGAGTTCGCCAAATCCCCGGACTGTAAGGAGGCTTGCAACGCGTGGTTATAGAGCGGTGTTAAGGTATTCAGGTGATTATTCCAATGATGAATTCCCGTCAAGTAGATCAGCTCATTGTAGCTTTTTAAACTTAAATCATTATGGAAATCGTTCAACCGAAGAGCCAGTTTTCCAAAGGCGTAGCCTTTTTTATAATTACCAAACACTGAGCCTAAAATCATGCCATACGCATTGTATCCAATAGAAGATTCGGGTGCATTGCCAAAACGCAAGGAATAGGTCAGAATCTTCATAATTCCCAGGCCCAGCAAATTCCGATTTTCAGTGGTATAAACCAAAATGCCAATAAAACGGCAAAGTTTGATGAGCAACCTGTTTTCCTTACTGGTCATTTGGGGTAAATTCAACAAGTCGTCAATGCTTTTATTACGCAAAAGCCACTTGGCCAGCAACAGTTCACGAATTACCAGCAGTTTGTTCGGGTGGAACGGTATTTTAAGCCCTAATTGTTCAATGCCTTGCAACCCTGTTTTGACGGCCTCTAAATTTTTACCCAAGGCATGATATTGAAAACTTCGCATCCCATAGATTTCAGCTTTTTGAAAATTGGTTTTTGCGTATTGCAATAACAATTCACTTTGTTTTTCTGCCAATTCAAAGGCTTTACAAAGGTAGGCGCACTCCGAATATTGCATGACCATTCTATAACGTAAATCATAATGGCTTTCCCAGGTTGTTTGATGAAGTAAGCTCAACCCCACTTCAATGTATTCGAGCGCAGGTTGATAAGCTGTCGCCTGTTTAGCTTTAATTGAGGCTTTAAGGTTGAGTTCCGCCAGGCTTTCTTTTTCTTGAGGATCTGTGATCAGCGTTCTTCCGGAATTGAGTTGCCGCACTACTTGAAAAGTCCAGCTATCGTCCTCACCTTTGGGGACATGTTCCAACAAATGCCGACCTATATGGAGATGCAGGGCACTTCTGATGGAAGGCTCCATCAAGTCATAAGCCACCTGACGCAAACGATCGTGTCGGAATCTGTAGTGAACCCCGAAATCTGATGAAATATTCAAATCCTGACCATTTTCCACATGCAGCAGTTGGTAGTCCCCTAAAGGCGTCAAGATTCCCTTTTCAATCGCCGGCCAGAGGGACTTTGCGATGGTAGAAGGGTTGGTATCACGAATCAAGGCCAAGGTTTTTAGTTCGAAATCATTTCCGATACACGAGGCCGTTTGAAGCATTTCCCTGGTTTGAACAGGAAGTTTGTTAAAGCGGGTGATCATGAATTCCACCACACTTTCACGAACTCGAATGCTCTCAATTTTTTCTTTATTCCACTGCCAACACCCTTCAGCATGAGAAAATTTCACAATCCCTTCATCATGCAGATTGTTCAATAACTCCTGAACATAGAAAGGATTGCCATGCGTTTTCGCAAAAACAATTTGTGAAAGATGACTCACTTGAGCTTCCGTGGAATGAAGGGTATCCGCAATCAACTCGGTCAGCGTGGCTTCATTCAAGGGATCCAGATGGAGCGTATGCAAAACCGCATTACGTTTTTTTAAGCGATCCAAGGTCAGAGCCAGCAAGTGCGCGGGATTGACTTCATTGTCACGATAGGCTCCGATGAGTAACAGGTAGGCCTGGTTATGTTCGGTAAGCAGCTTTTCAATCAGATTCAACGAGGCGGAGTCGGCCCATTGTAAATCATCCAAAAACAACACCAGGGGGTGATGTTTACTGGCAAAGGTATTAATAAAGCGCAGCAACACCCGATGAAAGCGATTTTTGCTTTCGGTGGGACCCATCTCTTGCACCAAAGGTTGTGGGCCGATGAGGTATTCAACCTCAGGAATTAAATCGATAATGAGTTGCCCATTTGATTCCAAGGCGGTGTGTAACTTTTTTCGCCAGGAACGGAGACTCTCATTACTTTCCCCCATGATCTCATAGACCGCCGATTTAAAAGCCTGGATGAACGCGCTGTAGGCTTCCTTTTGATAGAGTTGTTCAAATTTTCCTGAAAGAAAGTAGCCATTACGCATGGTCAAGGGCTTATGCAGTTCATGAATCAAGGTGGATTTGCCAACTCCTGAAGCCCCATTAATCCAAACCATTTCAACGCCTCCCAAGGTTACTCTTTCGAAGGAGTCTAAAAGCAGTAAGGCCTCTTCTCTGCGGCCATACAGCCTGGCGGGAAATTGAAATTGCTCCGAGATATCCCGCTGGGCAAGGGGAAAAGGTACGATATTGGCGTTAGCTTTTAACTCATCTGCGCAGCGCATTAAATCGCTTTTGAGTCCAAACCAGCTTTGATATCGGTTTTCAGCATTTTTCTCAATTAATTTCATCACAATCCGGGAAATGGCTTCAGGGATTTCCGGTTGAATCAGATGCAGAAACGGAGGCAGTTTGGCAATGTGGCTGTGAATTAACGAAAGCGGGTCTTTGCTTTGAAAAGGGGGAACGCCATGAAGCATTTCATAGAAAGTGATCCCCAGAGAGTAATAGTCCGTACGATAATCAAGAGGACGATTCATACGACCTGTTTGTTCCGGTGAAATATAGGCCAACGACCCCTCAAGTGCGGTAGTGGCCAGTTTTTCGGGTTTTTCGATATGAAGTTTGGTTGAGAGTCCAAAATCAATCAGTTTGATGCTGTGAGTGGCTTCGTAATAAAGGATATTATGAGGTTTGAGGTCCTTATGAATGATCTTGCGTTGATGAAGACTTCCGAGGGCATCAACGATGTGTATGGCAATGGTTAAAAAGGTGGGAAGGGAAAGCGGTCCCTTTTTTATCAAGCGATCCAAAGACTGTCCTTCGCCCGAGTCATCAAAAACAATAACCGGAGTATGTTGATCTTGTACCAGTGAAAGCGCTTTAACCACGCCTTCCATTTTGAGGGAGTGACTGACCTCAAATTCCCGAATAAAGCGGGCAAGATCTTCAGGTGTGGGACGATCTTTATTCAACATTTTCAAGACAACCGGGTAATCATCGTGCTTACGTTTTGCTTGAAAGATGAGTGTACTCGGCGATTGGTATATTTCCCGGATGAGTGTATAGTTCTCAACAGTTTGCATGACCCTCTTCAAAACATTGGATGATGAAAATTAATTTTTTATGGGCTCTTTTTTAGAAGTTTCTGGCTTCGGTGAATCTGTTTTTTCCGTAGTTTTTTCTTCATTACTGAACATATTGCCAAGCATCGTACCCACCGATTTGACACCCTCACCGACCGCTTGCGCTCCTGCCCCGAGCGTACTCCCCACCGCCTTGACGCCAGTCGTGACACCTTCGCCCACAACTTTCATACCGGTGGTGACTCCCGAGCCTACCGCTTTCAGGCCTTGCCCAACCGTTTCGACGCCAGCTCCTAAGGTGTCTTTGACGGCGTTATACCCCTTTTTGATTCCCAAATCAGGTAAATATTCGGAAAGTTCTATTTCAAATGAGGGTGCGGCGAACGTGCCTGATACGCGGATAGGTAACGTAATGCCAAATAAGGATTGATCCTCTTCCCCTCCTTGACCTTCCATCGTGGTTACCACTTTCGCTTTGATTAAATAATCAATGGTTTCTGACAGTAAACTGGCATACCCATTCCCTGTGACACGAAACAGAGGCATTCTAACTTTTAGATCATTATTTTTGATTCGTCCATCACTAATTTTGAGGCTTCCGCGAACGTCGGCATAATCACTGGCTTTACGATTTTTTTCAGGGATCTTTTCAGAAAACAAAACAAAGTGTTCTCTCAATATTTTGGCCACATCAAAATCTTTGATCAATAACTTTTTTATGTCAAAAGACGCACGGCCATTTAAAGTTTTTTTAATGGTAAGTTTCTCAAGACCTTCAAAAGCAATACGCGCATTGGTGTTAATGAGGCCTTGCAATAAGGTATCCCCTGTTAAGTCTTCGATCAGGGGACCGGCTTGAACGTTATAAACCGCGATGCGGAACAAATTACTGGCGGTACTGCTTTTCTGCAGATCAATTTTTGCGAAGGTTGAGACGTTTCCGCCATACAGTTGCATCCTGAGCGGTGAAATGGAGATGTCCCCATTGAATAAAGAAACGCCTGTGAATACTTCAGAAACTTTAAGATTACTGACTTTTAGCTGATTGATCTTTAAATCTCCTTTCATTTTCAACGTCCGAACGACTTCTAACAGCATGGTGTCTACACCAGGTTCTGTCGCTATAGCCGTGACCACTTCTTCAACATCCACCCTTTTTTGAAAAAGATATTCCAATAAGCCTTTAAAAAAACGAAACCCTTTCCCAATAATTCCAAAACTTCCTTTGATACTGTCTCCAATACGGGCAAATGTTCCCTTCTCTTCAACCAGCGCAGCGTCCTGAGCCTTGACGGCTTTTACCTCCACAGGAGGAAGGTATCGATCCAAATCCAGGCGATCAATTTCTAGATGGAAGGTTGAAAGCGGGTCTTTCACGTTAGCAATTCCGCCATAGGCTTCCAACGTACTGTCATCCAATTTAAGGTGTAGCGAACGAATATCGATGGCCTGGGGTGACAGCTTAAAATTCAGATCGCCCTTGACTGAGGTTAAAACTTTCTTGTCACTGGTTTCAGGGATGGCTTGTCCTAACGCGGTTAAAAGAGTTCTCAGATTAAAAGGTTCCACGTTGAAAGAACCGGTGATTTGAGGATTTTTAAAGAGGGTTTTGCCTTGTATCTCCTTTGACACCAGACGCAGATTGGCCGCGGATAAAGTCAACCGCTCCACCTTGAAGGTTTCTTCACGTAAGTTGAGTTGTGCTTGACTTTCAAAATCAAGAGGCAGCGTGATTTTATCATTTCCGGTTAAATCTTTGATTAAAGTCCCCGTTTGTACCCCCTTTATCGACAATTGAAAGGTGCTGGGTTGTGAGCCTGAGGCGCGTAAATCAAGCGTGGCCTCAGAAGTCATATTTCCCTGATACAGGTTCACTTGTAACGGCGAAATCTGGAGGATTCCCTGATCCGCGTTGAGATGGAGTAACACCTCTTCAACCTTGATTTTCTGGGCCGATAAGTTTTTAACCTCAAGTAGGCCTTTTAGTTGAAGCGCTCTCAGGGATTCAAAGATCTCCTCGAGAGTCTTTTGAAATTCTTGGGGAACAGGCGCCGAGACCAAGGCCACAGGAGGCGGAGTGTTAAGGTCGTTTTGTTTCATCTCTGGGCTTGCAGGCACTGATTCTTCCACCTTTACGGCAGGAACCGGAAGATAACGATCCACATTCAGAGCGTCCACATGAAGTTGAAATTGTATCTTGGGATCCTCAAAATGGTCTATAAACAGTTCCCCCTTAAGTTGCGTTTGATCCAAAGACAGGTTTAACTCCTGAACGGTTAAACTATCAGGGGTTACAAGAAAGTCAAACGTTGAGGCAACCTTTGAAAGGGTTTCAGGATCCTGGCGTTCTGGAAGTAAAGCCGGAAAGGGTTTCAATGAATCTTTCAAATTAAAGGGGAGAAGTTCTAAATGTCCTTCGAGTTGTGGATTACTCAATAACGTTCTGCCTCTTAAGGCAGACAATCTTAGTGTCGCGCCCAATGCCGAAATTTGAAACTCTTCGCTTTCCAGGGATTCCTCAAAAGGATCAAAATCGACCAGGATTTTGAGTTGGAGGGTGCCCTCAAAATGATCTTGTTGAAGTAAATCCTTAAATAAGGCGCCTGCTCTGATATCTTGAGCGTTGAGAATGAACTGACTTTTCCTGGTGGGTTTCTCTCTGACGTCAAGCAGGATTTGTGTCGCCAATGAACCCTCATAAAGTTCGACCTTGGCTGGTGTCAGTTTTATAAAACCCTCTCTTGCGATTGCCTTTAAGAAAAGATTCGATAAGGTCAAGCGCTTCACCACCAAATGTTTTAAGGAAAGAGACGTCTCTAAATCCAATTGCCGTAAAAGTTCAAAAGGAATTTTAAAGGGAGTGTTGACGGGAGGTAGCTCTTTTTTCCGGGATGCTGGCGCTGGCGTTCCTGCTACAGGACGTACCCGGTACCGGTCAAGATTGAGTGTATCGATATCTCCATAAAACGACGCTTGATAGACATGGTTCAAGTTCACTTCCGCTTTGGCGTTCAGGGTTGTCTCATCCAATTTTACGAGAAGCTTGGACCCTTTTAAGTAAGACGGCGTAATTTCAAAATCGAGTTGGGCGGCAAAAATTTTTAGAACGTCAGGGTCTTGAAACAAAGGCAGTGAGGGCACCACCACCGAAAGGTCTTTTTGTAACAGGGGTGAGTCCATTTTAAGGGTTCCCTGAAAAAGTGGCGCAGTCAGCAGTTTTTGTCCAACAACTGATTCCAGACTCAATTTCGTGTTCAAGACAGAAGCCTGAAGCTTTTCAATCGTTAAGCGTTCTTTCAGCAGGGAAAATAAAATTTCGGTGTTAACATTGATTTCGCCAAAAGCCTGATTGTTGTTTAAAAGATCATGAAATAAAGCAGAGGCGGGAACTTGTTTCAGATTCAAAGTCAGAGACCCCTGACCTTCCTGACCAGGATTCGCGTCCAAATAAAACTCTGAGGAAAAGGTTCCTGTGTACAGATCAAAACGAAAAGGAGAAAGGTTGATTTTTCCATCTTGGGAGGAAAACTGAAGTTCAATATTCTTAACCGGAATCTTTTGCACACGGAGATCCGTGATCAGGACTTGCGCGTCAATGTTCAGCGGTTGAAGCAGGGCTAAGAGTCCCTGTTTGTCAAACCCCTGTGACGAGGGGACTGTTTGGGGCAACGCCTCTTTACTATCGGAAACTTTAGTTTCTGCATCGAATTTTTGTTCCGTTTTTTTCTGAAGCAAATACCGATCCAGATCGATCCGGTCTAATTTGGTTTTGAACGTGATTTCAGGATTGGAATAATGGTTCAGTATCATATGGGAACTCAGCGTGCTCCCCTCTGTCTTGATCTGAACTTGGGATAATTCCGCGGAATCAGAGGTTACCTTAAAATCAAGCGTCGCGTTCAAGGATTTTAAAACGGCGGGATCCTTAAAAATCGGAAAATCCGGGATAAACACCGCAAGCGCTTTTTTAAATTCCAGGGAGTTCAACTGAAGACGGCCTTCAAACTGAGGGCTGCTGAAAAGTTGAGTTCCTATCAATGGAGCTATAGAAACCGTTGTTCCCAAGGCTGATAAAGTCAGTACGTTGGTGTTCATTTTTTCTTGAATCAAATCAACCTCAATTTCCGAATTGAAATTGATGGTTCCGAAGGCGGAAGGCAGTTTTAAGTCCTGAAATAAAGGGCTTGTTTTTACACCGGAGATCTTTGCCGTGATTTTACTTTTTTGATTGCTGGGCTTCCGTACATCAAGTTGGAGGCTCGTTTTAACCTGCCCTTCATAAAGGTTAAGGCTTGCGGGATTAACGTTAAGAAGTCCTTTGTCCATCTCCATTTGTATGAGGACCTCTTCAAGTTTCAAATTATTAACTTTGAGTTTTCCCAGTTTCACAACCCCTTTCGCCTGAAGCTTACGGAGAGGCACAAAGAAGGATTCCAGAACTAATGGAGTTTGCGTTGAGGGCACGGTGCTCCCCTCAGGTAGGGGGGGTGTTGTGAGGGGTTCTTTGTTTTCGGAAGGAGGCGGTAAATACTTGTCAAGATCAAGGTCATCAATATTCAAGGCGACGGTTGTGCTCCATAACTGCTTATAGTCAAGACTTCCACGAGCCTCAAGTCCGGTTTCATCCAGCTTCACCTGAAGTGTTGAAATTTCCAGATGGTCTAGTGCCAGCGCGAAAGCCATTCGTGCCTCAAGCAACGATAAGGCTGAGGCGTCTTGGGTTTGAAGGGCCTCCGGTTTAAAAACCTGAAGCGTTTTG
The DNA here is from genome assembly GCA_051382335.1 of Deltaproteobacteria bacterium TL4. Lineage (GTDB taxonomy): Bacteria > SAR324 > SAR324 > SAR324 > NAC60-12 > JBBCAX01. The sequence continues at coordinate 24,554 of JBBCAX010000253.1, read as the reverse complement.
CGAAGACTGTTGTTGACCAGCGTCAACTCCCCCTTGATTTTAGGATTCGACAGCATTTGCGTTCCTTCATTAATCGTTAATTGAACGTCTGTATCCAAAACCTTCAACGAAACCTTACTCATTCGCAATTTTTCATCCAGGATCTGAAATTTAACCTGAGCCTCAAGATTGAGGGGCCCATAGCCTTGACCCTTGTTGAGGAATTGCTTCAATAGCAGTTGGGTGTTCATTTCCGATATAGTGAGGGAGAATAGACTGTCTTCAGCTATTTTATCGCGAAGATCCAATATGATTTTTGAGGTAATCGTGCCGTCAAAGACCTTCAGTTGAAGCGGTGTGATGTGAATCAACCCCTCTTTTGCCTGGGCGTGGACTTGAAGATTGCTTATAGAAAGGCCTTGAACATTTAAGTGACCTAAACGGACTTCGCCTTCAAAATTCAAGAACCGGAGCAATTCCAGCGGAAGTTTTACTTCATAGGGTTTGAGCGGAAAGGGCAAAGGCTCGGCAACCGTGAGGTCTGGTGTGGCGGGAATCGCCGTTGGCGTTTTTGTCGGTAAATATCGGTCAAGATTCAACTGATCCACCTTAATTTGGAAGCGGGATTCCAAAGAAGCCCAATCTCTTAACTCCGCATTTGCCGTCAGGGTGGTCTCATCAATCTTTATTTGAAGCCCGGAAAAACGGACATCCTTTTCCGTGAGGTTGATGTGAGTATTCAGTTCAACCCAAGCTAATACGCCAGGATCCCGAAACGGCGGCAGCGGTATTTGTAATTCTTGAAGCAGATGCGATAAATTGAAACCAGGGGTAGCGATCGTCCCCTTGAGGGTTGGAGTACTGAATAAATTACTTACCAAAAACTGACTCTGAAGTTCCAGGCCAAACGCTTTAAATGTCAGCGAAGAAAGTTTCAAGGTCTGTTGTTCCACGTCAAAAACAGAACTGGCGTCAAGCAATAATTCGGATTGGAGGTTTAAGGATTTACTGTTTGCGATCCCACTGAAATGAATCGTAAAAGGAGTTCCTGATTTTATTTCATCCACTTGAAATTCAATAGCGGATAAAGAAAAAAATTGCTGTTTGAGGTGATCCGAATAGGAAATTTCGGTTTCTGAAAGGAGAACTTTTTGGATATGCAAATCTTTTAAAAAACTGAAATCTACGGGTGTGGTTTCTTCTTTGGCTTTTAGATCTTTTTCCTCTTCCTTTGCGACAAAATCGTCCCAGTTCGACTTCCCTTCGACTTGGCGAACCAACGCAAGCTTGAAGCCAATGATTTTAATCCCTTTGAGCGACAGTTTTTTTTGAAGCAGAGGAATCAGCTTAACGCCAATTTTTGCGCTTTCAAGCGTTGCAAAAGGAAGTGTTCCAAAACCTTCCGGATTCCCAATAACGATTTTTCCTGTTTTGATTCCCATTTGGGGAAAATAGGACAGTTTGAAATCATCAACAAATTGGACATCCCTGTGAATGCTCATTCTGATGACGGACGCAATCTGTTCTTTAAAAATATTAGGATCTACAAAAACCGTAAGAATCACAGGAAAAATCATGCCCCCTCCTATCAAAAGGAGAGCCAGTAATTTGAACTTTTTTTTCATAAACCTTAGGTCTTGGAATATGTTCAGGAGACTTCCCAATAAAAAAAATAAGCAATTGAAACCGGTTATGAGCAATTGGATCAGAGCATCGCTAACACCAAACCCCATAAGGAACCAAAGCTAATGACCGTTTTATGACTCTCACTGAAACCGCTAAAATACAACGAATTCTTGTTTTTAACAGGATGGAGAAGCTACGCCAAAAATCAGGCAAGGGAGGACAGAAAAAAACCAAACTCGATGTTACCCTGATTTTTGGGGAGAATCCCTTTAATAATCAGATTTTCTGGTTCCTATGAAGAAAATTATCAAGGCGACTGTTAGCATTATGGAAGCTATTAAAAAAGTATCTTGAAAGGCTGAAACCTGGGCCAGAAGAGGAGTTTTCGTGGTTTTTCCAGCAAAGTCAACTCCTGCATAGAATCTGGTTCGAGTAGCCCAAATGGCGCCAAAGATAGCGATGCCCACCGTCTGCCCCAGGGTTCGGGTTATGGACAAAAGACCGGAAGCAATGCCAAGACTTTCACGGGGCACAGAGCCCATAATGACACTATTATTGGGTGCCTGAAAAATGCCCATCCCAATTCCTAAGGGCGTTGCTATCAGGATGTATTCAAGTGCGGTAGAAGCTTCGTTCATGCGACTGATCAAAAAATAGGAAATAGGTATTAAAATCAAACCGGTCAGGCATATTTTTCTGGAACCAAAACGATCGGAAAAATGTCCCGCAAGGGGAGATGAAATCCCCATCATAAACGGAACGATGCCCATCAATAGCCCCATATGCAAGGTTGTATAGTTGAGGACATTTTCCATAAAAAAAGGCATTAAAATAGAACTGCCTGAAACTGCCACGAAGGTCATAAAGCCTGAGCCCACGCTGTAACTGAACATTTTATTTTTAAAAATACTTAATTTAATGACGGGTTCCGTCGTCTTTTTTTCAATGACTAAAAATACAATCAGGGAGATGAACCAACTTACAAAAAGAGCGATAACTGATTTTTCTAAAAAGCCTTTTTGCTGTCCAAAAGTTAGAGCCAAAAGGAAAGAGCTCAAACTAATAAACAGCGTAATCGCCCCCCAGTAATCAAATTTTTGTCCACCTCTGGGTTTTTGGGAAGGGATGAAACGAATGACCATGTAAATACCAACGATCCCCACGGGAAGATTGACAAGAAATATCCAGCGCCACGAAAGTAATTCAATGATAATCCCGCCCAGGGTCGGCCCCGTAATGATGCCCAAAGAGACGATCGTCCCAACCACCCCCATGGCTTTTCCTCGCTCAGTAGGCGGAAAGGCCTCAGTAATGATCGCAGCTCCCAACGCCATAATCAGGGCGGAACCAATACCTTGCACAATCCTCAAAACGATGAGCCAATAGACGCCATGAGCCAAACCACACAAAACAGAACTTATGGTGAAAATTATAAACCCCGATAAATAAAGTGATTTTTTACCCATTATATCCGCTAGACGTCCAATGCTCAACATCAAGGTCGTCACTGTCAATAAATAGGACAACACCACCCATTGTACCACTGAAAAATCAGTATTTAAGGCTTTGACAATAGTTGGTAGCGCAATATTGACAATGCTTCCGTCAATAGTGGCTAAAAAAAGTCCCATTGCCACAGCGGACATGACCAGCCATTTATTTTGATAGGATTCGGGAGAAGAGGGCATACAGAGTTCTCATTATATTTTTAATAAGTTTCGCAGAGAGAGTGGTTGGATCAATTTCGATTAAATAGGCTCCAATGTCTAGACAATTTTTATTTTTTAGGAGTAAGATCCATTCAACCAGTTATACCAACTCACCCTCGTTGCCATAAAAAACTTTTTTCTTTTTATTGGACGGATCTGATACGATTTTTACTATTTTTAGGTGTATTGGGCTTCTAATGTTTTAGGCTTACTTCAGAAGGGATGCTTGCGCTAATATTTGATCTGTACGGTTGTGCCACCACCATCCCATGCTGTGTTTTTTAATTCATCCAAGCTCCAACTGCTGATAAAGGTAAGGGAGGAGTGATGATCTGAAGAATGCCATTCCCAACTGAGCCTAAACGCATGTTCTAAGCCATATTTATTGATATCTTCAGTTACGTCTGATTCGTAATCTTTCGTTTCATTGACTTCACCGAAAAAAAACGCGTACTCCCAGTCCAATTCAGGATTCCAATGGTGTATAAAAAAACTGTAAATTTGCCAGGTTGTTAAGGAATAGTTATATTCCGGCAATTCATGATTTTTAGGTTTAACTTTATTTTCAAAGTGATCGAACTGAGTTCCTGCGATCAGAGGCACATTATTAAAAAACGGCGCTTGCTGTATCCAAAAGAACTCCGCTGAAAGGAATTTTATTTTTTGTGAGGCTTCCTCACTATTAGAGGCATTCCAGGATTTTTCACTCACCTCTTCTTTGTGATTTAACCCCCAAACCTCATAATCTGAAAGAAAATGCTCCAAACGCCACTCAACCGTTTTGCCTTCAGCGTTAAAGTTCATGTCAGTCTCAGGAAAGAATTGTTCCATAGGGTGTTCCAGAAGAACATCCGCCCAAAAACGCAAATCAGGCTTCAAATTTACCGTTACGCTAATTCGATCTTCAATAGGGGGCGTTATGTATCGGTCTGTCTCAAAATTCTTTTCATTATAGTAAACATCTTGGGCGATACGCTCAAATCTTAGGGTGGTTTCATCAGGAACTCCCAACGTGATTGCACCTCCTAAATCACCTGTCCTTTTATCATACGCGGGAAAACCTACAATCGAGAGATGAACGTATTGCTGGAGGTGTAACTGGAATTCCAATTGTTGTCGAAGTGGTTTGATTCCATAAAATTCATGATGTTTCATGTGATAAGAAAGGGTGAGTATTGAATTGATATTTTGTTGAAGACGAAGTTCCAGCTCGAGATAAGTAAAATTCATATCTAAGGTGCCTTCTACGATACGGAGTCCATTAAGCGTTTGATTCCACTCCCGTTGACGTAATTGATTAGGCTGATAGGCTTTAATATCAATGAAATTATCTTCAACAAAATCAGGTTCCTGAATCATATAATCACCATCAAAAGCCAGTAATCTTTGTGGAGAGAAGGTAATAATTGTTAGGATGATCCCGATGATAGGGGTGGAATGATTGATTTTTTCCATAAGGCATTAACAAATTGACATGTTTCCTAAAATAAATGTTGCGCTAAGAGTCTTTCTTTCATTTAAAGCATGATATTCTTGGTATAAAGATAGCTCCTGAGGAAGCTTATCTTCAAAGCTTTGCGTGACCTTCCGGTGAAGAAGGGTAGATTGAAGTTCAAAGAACCGCCATCCCTTTTTTTCCACAGCATTTCTTATATTTTTTCCCACTTCCACAAGGACATAACTCATTGTGTCCGACCTCAGGAAGTAGGATTTGAGAGGTATCTTGAATCGTATTTTGATGCCTTTTCAAGTTTCTCTCTCCGACGGGTGCAATTAAGAGTGTGAGGCAACATTATTTTCCCACCGATTTTCCCAATAGTTTTCCCATTTTCCGTTTACCTGTAAAAGTTTCAAGGCCAACATTTTTTTTGCGTTATTGACTTCCCACCAAGCTCCCGGTAGTTTCATTCGATCTTGAATAATATATCGATGTGAACTTTCTTCTATTTGACCGAACGTTGTATGCCAATGAAGTTTTTTTTTCCGCCACCTTCTATAGAAGAGTCACTCTCAGCTCTAATTGTTTTTTTATTGATCTGCTGCTTAGACCAATTTTCTAAAATGTCATGACCCATTTTTCGAATCTCATCAATCACATATTGTTCCGCTATAGATGTTCATTTAAATAAATTCAGAAAACTCATCCTGTTGCGAGAGCCGTTTAAACAACGCTGTTTCAGGAGTGCCAAAGCTTGCTTTGGCCAGAAAGGCGAAAGCCTTTCTTTGGCTTTGGCCAAAGCAAGCTTTGGCACTCCACAGCCTGGGTTAGACTCCAATGAATTTATTTAAATGAACGTCTATATGTTGGCTTTCTCAATATTTCCATCTGTATTTTCTATCAAATCCAGCATCGCCTCTACTCTTTTTTTTAGCTGAGGATGTCGTCCTAAACGGCCTTCCAAACTCTCATCTCGTATCAAAGATTGTTTAATAGTTTTCAATTTTTACCTCGCTTTGTATCTATTTAATTGTTCTTCTGAGCTCTTATCGTAAGACAGAATACTCAATTTCAATAAATTATACAAAGCCTTTACTGTTGCCTCACACTTTTAATTGCACCCGTTCTTTCCATTTCAAACACAGGGACAAAGAGTATTGGGTCGAGGACCTTTATTGCCCAAATCCTGGTTGCGATTGCCAGCAAATTCATCTCAACTTTTTTGAATATAGAAAATTAGAAGGGGACCCAATTTCCATTCAGGAGGGGATCATCGCAAAAATTAATTTCCAAGGTAAGACCGAAGTAACCGATCCGATTGACATGAGTTTCAAAAATGCCCAACAGGTCATGACCACCTGGAAAAAAGAATATTGGAAACCTGAGATTATTGAGATGCCGCAATCCCGTTATGATCAAATTAAAGAGGTCGGAGAGAGAAACTTGAAAAGGCATCAAAATACGATTCAAGAATGTTTGGTCATTGGTGTAGATTTTTTGGGTACTGCTTTAAAGCAGGAAACTCGTTCCCATGCTCCGGCGTGGGAATGCCTGATTGGGCGGCATGTTTCATTTATGACTAACAGTTATGGTAGGCGGGGATTGCACGCCCCGCCTGGTCGGGCATGTAATGCTGACCTACCAGTTTTAAATGATACAGTAGGCCAGAATAGCATGCACGGCTAGACACAAGGGCGGGGCATGCAATCCCCGCCTACCATTTCTCAGACAGATTAGGATATATCGGATTAAATGGATAGCCTCCACAAAGTGTTAGGCATGGGTGAAACATGCCGATTGGGTGCTCCTGCACCCTGCAACGCGAAGCGGTGCAACCAGAAAAGTAATTAAGCGCCAGCGACTAACTAATTGAATTTACAAAGGGTATCGGCATAAGTTGGTAGCCTGTGAAATATGCCAGATTTTTTTGTTTTTTTAATAAAACGGATAATGTGACGGGATTGTTGTGGCAAAAGCAGGATGATGCCACAACTCGCACTTGGGCAGATGCGGGAACCTATTGTTCGGGACTCAATCTGGGCGGCTATTCCTCGGGGTGGCGTTTGCCAACTCCACGGGAATTGATGAGTATCGCGAATTATGATAGCTTTAGTCCAGCGATCAACGGACCGTCAACTCAAGGAAACGAGCCATGAGATGAAGGAAAAAACAGCGGAAACGGACCGTGAAATCAAGGAAACCAGCAGTATTGTCAAAGAATTGTCAAAAAATATCGGAGGGTTGAATAACAAGTTTGGCACCTTCACCGAAGCGATGGCATTTCCCTCCATCTCGAAAATCATGACGGAGCGCTTTGGAATGGATACCTTTCTGACTCGTCTCCGCAAGAGAAAAGAGGGAAAGAACATGGAAGTGGATGCAGTGGCTTATACGAATGGTACAGTGAATGAGTTGTATGTGATTGAAGTGAAAAGTCGTCTGGAACAACGGGATCTGGATCAAACGCTGGAGATACTGAAAAACTTCCGTATGTTTTTTCCGGAATATTCTGACAAAACGATCCGGGGGATGGTGGTCTATGTGGACACCGAGTCTTCCGTGAGAGAGGAGGTCCTTCACTCGGGTCTGTATCTGGCATCCGTCCATGATGAAGTCTTTTCTCTCGCAACTCCGGCGAACTTTACGCCAAAAACCTTCTGATTTCCAATTCAAACCTTATCGGATGACGAGGCTCTGTGATTCGGAACCGTCAAGGATGCGAAGCTTGCCAGATTAAGCCAAAGTACAAATCTTTTAAAACAATACTGGACGATTTAGCAGAGGTAGCACTCCAGTTAACCGTGGTCGGTTAACTTTACTGGTAACGAGGCTCCAGCCTCGTTACCCATAAGACAAGGCTCTAGCCTTGACTAAATGGAGGCTGGAGCCTCACTCTTTGCGTTACGAGGCTGGAGCCTCGCAACGAGAAATTCACCCTGAAAATGCTCAACCACGGTTAAGTGTGGTGCTACCAGTCATTTTCCCGTAAACCCCTTGATGCAACCAAGCAAACATAGCAATATGAATACGAGTTTGAGTATCTAAATCAGGGCGTCTATATCATCGTCTGCGGTCATTACGGATACAGCGGCGTGAGAGCGGCAATAGAAAGTCAACCTCACGGTTTGATCGACAACTGGCTTCGTCACATTCGCGATATTTCTCAAAGACGGTCTGCCAAACTATCTCGGTTTTCCACAGTGCAAGAAAGGATAAACCGACTCTGCGAACTGAATGTGATCGAGCAAGTAAAGAATGTTGGAAACACGACGATTGTTCAAGAAGCCTGGCAGAGAGGCCAGAGTGTGACCATCCACAGTTGGATTTATGCAAGCTCGGATGGGCTGTTGACGGACATGGACGCCTGTGTTTCTTCAGTTTCCGATCTGACAAGACTGGAAAATATGTGAGCGAATCGGTTAGGTAGCGGTTTTTCTCCGCCACCTCCCAGTCGGGGAAGACTCGCTCTTTAAGGAAGCGCTAGCCTTTTTTAAAATTCACATGAACTGATAAAAGCTTATAAAAATTTCTTGCTCTTATCGGATTGTTACTATAGGTGAAAACTGTGGGTCTTGAAAGGTTCAAGCTCCTTCTTGTCGAATTTGAAGCCGTCCTCACGCGTATACCTGTCTCCAGTCACCTTGTTAAATCACTTTTGACTGGGCACTTACAAAGGAAAGACGAAACGAAACATCATTCTTATTTGGAGAAACGATCATGGCGAATTTAAAAAGTTTGAAAGACTTGGTACAAAATGCAATTGACAAGGGCGCAACTACAGTCGAAGAAGTTCATAAGCAAATTGCCAATATGCCGTTGGACACTTTGGAAAAAATTAGTGGCTTTGAAGCAAAAGCAAAATCCATTAAAAAAGTCCAGGATTCCTCAATTGGCAGTGTTTACGACACCATTCGGAGCGTGAATCAAAAAGTGGGTGAATTAGCTTCAAAACTTTTAGACAAGGTTGAAAAAAAATAGAAAAAGGGGGGGCCACTTCTCTTCTCTTTGGGTGGCCCATCCCAAGAGGTTGTCTGAGAAAACTTCCTTGGGTTGTTTACCATCCCGGTTTCATTCACGCCCTTGGGTCCAATATATTCCTGAATAACACACTTAATTTCTGAAGGTGGAGAGTGCCTCATAAGAAATTGATACGTACCTTTCGCCTATAAGGTACGGGATTGTGTGTTTTGTGGAATGAATCATTATAAAAAATTAGGTAAAATGCTTTAAAAATCTTGCGGAATACCTTGAAGTTAAGGTATCTCTTAGGCCGGGGTCCGGTATCATACGAATTAGATGTGATGTAGTGACGCATCCTTCGACGGAGTTATGAGGTAGCTTGCAATTTTAATGGATTAAGACGGACTTCTGTTAAGCAACAGCGGTTAATTTGCTTCAAAATCAAACCATAAGGAGTACTATGAGTAGTAATGAAAAAAAAGAAAAAGTAACCCCTGAGGCTCAGGTTTCTGATAGAGAAAAAGAACTTGAGGGATTGGGCTATATCAAAACAAATGTGTTATGGTCAATGGGTGTTGGATTGATCCCCATTCCTCTTGTTGACATCTTGGGCGTTACCGCGTTCCAGCTCAGACTTTTAAATCAGCTTGGCAAACTCTATGATCTGGAATTTAAAAGCAACTGGGGTAAATCGACGATTGGTTCCTTGTTAGGAGGTGTTGGTGTTGGTGGATTATCAAGAGTGGGTGGAAGTTTAACTAAATTTATTCCCTTTGTAGGTCCCATGATTGGTGTTGTCGTGACGCCACTTTCCGCAGGAGCTTCCACTTATGCTGTTGGAAAGATTTTCCTGCAACATTTTGCTTCAGGAGGAACGTTCCTGACTTTTGATCCGGAAAAGGTTAGAGGCCATTTTGCCGAACTTTATGAAGAAGGCAAACTGGTTGCTTCAAAAATGAAAGCTGAAGCTACTAATAAAAAAGCCGCTTAAATATTTTCATGGGGTGCCTCAGTCAATAGAGGCACCAAAAGTTTGAGAATCTTTATTTTAGTGATAAATCATGAGCAATCAAACCCCCTCAACTCCACCCGAAAACGAAATCCCCCAAGCCCAATCACCTACTGAAGAGTCTGAAAAATTTCAACGCGCAAGAAGGCGGTTATACGAACCCATAGTTGATGAATCCGCTCAAAGTATCAACCAGAAGACGCCAACACCCAAGACTGAAACCAGAAATAAGAAGGCTGAGCTTGAGACGTCTCCGTTGAAAATTGAGGAACCGGACATTTCCGATACCCGACAACAGCTTGTTCGAAAGCGGGAGGTGGAAGGAATTATTCAGAATTATATGATTTTGGCTATGGGCGTTGGGGTTTTCCCTCTACCTTTCGTTGACACTGCCGCCTTAGGTGTGCTCCAGTTGAAAATGTTGAAATCGATTTCAACGCTTTATGAGGTTCCTTATTCTGCGCATAAAAGCCCTACCTACATGGCATCCTTATTAGGGGCCGTTGTTCCTCTGTCATTTTCCCAAAGTTTGGGAAGTTTTCTGAAAACCATACCTGGTTTTGGCTCAGTAATAGGCGCGGCAATCATGCCTACCAGCGCTGTTGCCTGTACCTATGCGGTGGGGAGGGTGTTTACCCATCATTTTGAACTTGGAGGGACATTACTCGATTTTGACCCTGACAAAGCAAAAAATTACTTCAGACAGCAATACAATGAAGGCCGACAACTAGCAAAAAATTTAAAAACCGCAAGTCCTCAACGCTGAGTTTTTTCATTTGATTCTGCGTTGCTTCAGGGGGGTTCAGCAGGTGAGCGTATATTGATCAACAAAGGCTTTTATATTTTTTCCGATTTGAGAAAAGTCTTGTGCCGCAAGCAACTTGGGTGCGAAAACACTCCCGCCAAAAGCGATAGCGGAGACCCCCGCATCGAAAAATGAGGCGATATTTTCGGGGGTCACTCCTCCACAGGCTAATAATTCAATGTTTTGAAAAGGGCCCTTAAGCTCTTTGAAATATTCCGCCCCAAAAAATTTGGCAGGGAAAACCTTGACCATGGTGGCACCGGCATTCCAGGCGTTGAAAATTTCTTGAGGGGTTAAGGCTCCGGGAAAAACCGGAATTAAATTTTCGGCACAGTATTCAACGACTTCAGCGACCAGCGTTGGCATAACGATGAAGGAGGCTCCCGCCTCTAAGGCTGAATGCAGGTCGCTCATGGATAAAACAGTGCCGGCCCCTACGAACAAACGACCTGCGGAAAGGTTTCGCATCAGTTTTATTAATTCGGGGGCCTTGGGAGTGTTCATCGTGATTTCGATCGTTTTCAAACCTGAAGAAACAGCGGTTTCAACCAGAGGTTCGACCATCTCTTTTTCAATTCCCCTCAAAATCCCCACGAGGGGGAGTTTTCTAAACTGTCCTACATCCATAGCCGCTTTCTGCCTTTGCTTATAAGTCGGAGACTAATTTATCGTAAAACTCAACGTATTTATCCTTGTCCTTACCCATTCGCATCTCAATTGCCGCTCTGGGGTGTTGATTGAGTTGTCCTGTGATATTGTAGGGAACTAAGGGACCCCACTCAATGGTTTCTCTCAAGGGGACAAAATATTCTTCCAGTAACCTCAAGTAAGGTCGGATATTATATTTGGGATTGCGTAAAAATCCAATCAACAGTTCCATGGGGCAGTTACCCGCACCTCGACCGATTCCAGCAACCGTCGCATCTAACCGGTTTGCGCCATGAATGATGGCTTCAATGGTATTTGCGAAGGCTAATTGTTGATTATTGTGTGCGTGAATGCCCACTTCTTTGTTGGTTCCTTCCAACGCTTTTTGGTACATTTTGACCAATATTTCGATCTGTTCCGTATAAAGAGAGCCAAAACTATCGACCACCACAATCGTACTGGCAGGGGTGCCAGCGAGAATTTCCAAAGCTTGTTGCAATTCCGCATCTTGAACATTGGAAACCGCCATGATGTTGCAGCAAACCTCATAGCCTTTGTCATAAGCGTCTTTAATCATATTGACGGCTGTAGGTATTTGATGCACATAAGTCGCGACGCGAATCACATCCAGGATGCTCTCACTCTTGGGAAGGATGTCGGTTTTATAATCTGTTTTTTCCGCATCTGCCATTACAGCCAATTTGAGAGGCCCTTGATGATCACCAATAACCCGGCGAATTTGATCCTCATCACAAAATTTCCATACGCCAGATTTGTCCAGAGCAAAAATTTTCTTTGAAGCTTTGTAGCCTAACTCCATGTAGTCTACTCCCGCCTCACAGCAAGTATCATAAACAGCTTTCACCAAGCCATCTTCAAACATGTGGTCGTTGATCAATCCACCATCACGAATGGTGCAATCGAGGATTTTTAATTCGGGTCGATAAGTAATCCAAGGTGCGGTCATAACAAGATCCCTATTGTTAAAGGTGCTATCAAAAAGGTTGTAATCTGCTTATTGAAAGATCAGAAAAAACGCAATGAGGGCAATAAAGCCGTAAGTATTTAATATATTTCTAAAAAATGTCAATTCATTTCATTTTTACCTCTGACACCTTCCACGGCTTAAAGAACCCAGCTTTTTTCCGGGATGGCACCGCCAGGGGGTTTCGCTCTATCAAATTCAAGCCAACAACTACGGCTCCTAAAAATCCACAACCGCTTTTATAGGGACAGAAGGATAGACTTGCCCTTGTTTGGGAGGCATCGAGTTATAAACCCAATCGATGTCAATCGCGCCCAGATTTGTCGCGGCATAGGATTTAAAGCCCTGAAATATCCCTCGAACAAGAATACTTTCCATATTCATCGTTAAGCCAAACACCGCCACCGGAGTCTCTTTTTTCAAGAGCCGAAGTTCGTTTTCATAAGCAAAGGGTGAGAAAACCAGGCGTCGACTATCCGCGGCCTGACATTGAAAAAGGGGAACAAGCACAGGGAACCCTTCATGGTCCAGGAAAGATATAAATTTAAGCGCAGTAAGTTTATTAAATAAGCCTTGTGCCCAGGGTTTCAAAATCGATTCTTTAAAAAGCGACTGGGTGAGCCGTGTTACAGGACTTAAAGGAAAGGAATCCAGGAGTGAGTTTAAAGCGTTGAGCGGCTGTTGCAGGGGACGCGGAAGATCAAGGGTTGTCATGGCATAAGCTTTGTTCGACTTGGTAACTAACGCGGAGGAAAGAATTTTCAGCAGGGGCAGGTCTTCTTTTCCATAGGTTTCGACTAAGTCCAGGTAGTGAACCGTGTGAATCCCAAAATAGGTATTGTAGCGGAACATGGGTTTGTTATTGAAAAGTTGATAATCCTCACCTTCTTTTTTAAGATGCGTCCAGCGTGCTTTCCCACGCCATAATTTTCGGTCTAAAGACATGATCAGAAAGCCGGTTTTGGGATTATGCTGTACGTACTCTTTGCTAACCCCTTCAATAAATTGAGCAAACATGAGTTGAGACGGTGTTTTGGCCTGAAGGCTTGTGATCAGGGTGATATGAGGAAGTTCATCAGGGCTGACCGTTGCCAAAAGTCCAACCTTGGCATCAGGTTCAAAAGACTTCAGGTCTTCTGTTTTAAACGAAAATTGCTTATTCATGACACACCTCCATTGAATGTTCAGCACGGTTGATGGTTTTCACGTTGTGGTCTTCAATTTGAGTAGAGCCACTCCAATGAACAATCCGGGCCTCAACGCCAGAGGATCTGGCTGTTTGCGCGAGGGATTCCATCAACTCCTCTTTTAAAAGGCTACACCCATCAAAATCCCAATGATGACCAAGCCGTTCGTATTTGTCCTTACACAGATTATTGAACGCACACAGTTCCCAGCGATTTACCGTGTTTCGCAAATTCGCTGAGATGAATTTTCCAATACCTTCAATATTTTTTTTGGTTGCTGTGGCCTTGGGAATGATAGGCGTTCGGATCCAAAGCTGAGTCAACGGTTGTGTCCTTTTGATATAATTCGCAATAAAAATCAAATTACTGAGAATTTTGTCATTCGACACTCCTGTGAATTTTTGATGTTGTTCTGAGTCAATTTCTTTAAGGTCATAAAGGATCATATCCGCATGAGGCAAGAGCTGCTCCAGCGCTTTTTCAGAGCACATTCCACAGGTATCCAAGGCGGTATGAATGTGTTCCGCCTTTAATCTTTTCAAAAACTCCTTCGCAAACCGTACTTGCATGGTGGGTTCTCCGCCTGAGAGCGTTACACCACCTCCTGATTTTTCGAAATACGCGCGATCTTTCAAGACTTCCTCAACCAGCGCCTCAAGGGGCCAAGGTTTGCCCAGCATATCCATGGCGGTGGAAGGACATTCCTCCACACACGTTCCACAAGCGTCACAACGTTCCAGATTTCTCAGGATTCCCTCTTCCACAGAACTCAAGCCCTGCTGAGGACAGATGGCAACGCACAATTTACAGCCAATGCACCGACTACTCAACCACTGTACTCGTGGCTTAGGTGAGATGCTTTCCGGATTATGACACCAGGTACATTTTAAACTACACCCTTTAAAAAAAACGGTCGTCCGGATACCAGGACCATCTTCAGTGGACATTCTTTGGATTTCAAGAATAGTCGCGTTTTGAGTCTCGTTGATTGCTTCACTCATCAAATACACCTACATCTGTTCATGGCTGAGTCTGGCAATGACTTCATCTTGAAGCTCTTTTCCGATGCTCACAAAATAGGCATTGTAACCGGTAATTCTAACCAGCAAATGCCGGTAATCCTGAGGGTGTTTTTGCGCGTCAATCAACATTTCACGATCAAGGATATTCACCTGTAACGCGGTTCCACCATTTTCGACATACCCTCGAAGAAAGGCTTTAAATTTCGAAACATGCTCTGGATCCTTTAGAATTGAAGGATTAAAGGTCATCGTATGACTGGCGCCATTGGGAAGCGAATTCAGATAATCATCCCAGTCGCCTTTTCCCTTAAGCATCTTTCCTCCCAAGGCGTTCCCTACCGAGTTTGTATTTGCGGTCGGCCCTTTAATATCCGCGCCATTAGCGGGACAGATGGCATTTGACAGAAATTGTCCCTTGCTCCGGCCATCAGGACTTGCCGGCAAAACGCTGCCATCGCTCACCCAATAATTCCAACTCAACATACCTGGCCTGAATTGACGACGGGTGGCTTTGGTTTTATGTTTCCAGGTTTCTTCGGTCCAAAGATCCATCACTCTTTTTGCCAGGTCATCGGCTTCCTTCTCATCGCGTCCATATTTAGGCGCTTTGTATTTGGCTCTGGCCTGTAAAACCTCAAATCCTTCCCAGTTCGCTTGTAGGGCCTGAATCAACTCGCTCATTGAACACAGTTTTTTATCAAACACCAGGTATTTGATAGCCAGTAATGAATCCACGGTAGTCGCATAAGTCACCCCTTCCATTGTTGTAAAACTCAATTCAGCCCCGCCTTGAGTAATGTCCCGTCCTTTTTCCGCGCAACCTTTCACTAAACAGGAAAGATAAGGGGTAGGCGCAAATTCGGCTCGTAGGGACTCAGACTTTTCATAAAGATTCACGCACTTTCGAACAATGTATTGTGTTTGTTTTTCATAGGCTGCCCAGAATTCATCCCAGGTTTCAAAAGTTGTTGCGTCTTCTGTTTGCGGTCCTTCCTGATAGAGGGGATATTTCTTTCCCATAACCGGGTCTGAATAAGGAACCAGCGCTTTACCACCAGTCAGCGCAAGCTCCACCGCTTTGAACAAATTCAAATTGCTATCGACGGTACCAGACCGGTCGTTGCCGACCATTGTATTTTCCAAGCATCCCACTGAAGCATAGTCAAAGACATTATATTCGTTAATCAAATGGGTTACTTTGGCTTTTTTTGCTTCCCGCATCAAGCCTGCCATGGAGCGTTCGTCAAAATTAAGCAAAAAGGGAGCGCCCTGGCTTGAGGAGATCAACTCCACGACTTTGTCCAAAAATTCATCCGGAGTGTTCCGATGCAGTCTGACATTAGGCTTCGGCTCAAGAATCGGGGACATTTCATCAATCACTTCCATAAGGGCATAGGTTAAATCATTCGTCAGATCCCTGCCGCCTTCGCCCATTCCGGAAAGGCTGATCAATTGACCGTATGCCGCGGTAATCCCCTGATTGCCGCCTACACGAATCATCGCGTCATAAGCGGTATTGGCATGGATCCAGAAGCACTTAAGCAATTCCTTTCCTCCTTCCCGGTCCATTCCCTCGGCAAGAGACTGTTTCCAATAGGGAAAGAGGTATTGATCAAATCTCCCGAAAGAAGTTCCTGGACCAGGAAAATTTTCGTCACTCATCACGAGCATGTGATTGAGCCACAAAGCCTGTAACGCTTCCCAAAAATTGGTGGCCGGTTCCCAAGGAACTTTGCCTAAGTTTTGAGCCATGGTTTGCAGTTCTTTTTTACGGGAAGCCTCCTGCTCTGAGCCGGCAAGGTTCCAGCAGAGTTTTGCGTACTTTGCCCCGAGTTCCTTAGGCATCGTTGCCGCGGTCATCATGGCTCTAAGCTGCGCGCCTTTGTTTCCTCGCTGCGCTCTTTTGCTCAAATTTTGATACCGCCATTCCAAGTCTGCATGAATCCCTTTCCATCCGATTTTAAGCACATTTTCGTGTCCAGGAATCAAATGCCCACTGGTGGCGCCAGTATTGCCGTAGCCATGATCATGAAACCATTTGGTTTTGGCCCGAACCCCATTTTTTCCTTCTATGGCCTTATTCCGGGCGTTTGTTTCTTTCTGGTTCAAGCATAAAGAAGTTTGGATATTAAAACGGCCTCCCGCAATCAGATCTCCAGGCAAAATTTCCTGAGGGACATAATGAACCATGACTTCTTTAACAAACCAGGCCTTTCGTTCCGGGAGTCTCCAGGACCAGAAGTCTTTATGAAGTTTGACAGGATGAGCCGCGTGATGAAGAGACGCGCCGAAAGTTTGAATAAACGGATAATTTTCAGGGACAATATAGAAAGTGATTTCGTCATAGATGGTATCCCAAGGGGTGCCTGTTGTCCACACGGTATATTCGTTATTCCATTTCCGTTCAACACCCTTAAAAAAATAGTCCCTCAACCACGATATTCGAGGAGAAAGTCCCTTGGGCTCTTTGATTTTATGTTGCTTTTGCTCTGCCGCTGCTGCCATATTCTCTCCTTAATTGGTATCTGATGATGGTTTTATCTAAGGTCCAGTCTGAGATGATTAAAAGACACTTGAAAGATAATGATTTTTTTCCAAAAGTCGTGTTCTCGTGTTTGTCTCCGTGAATCGTGCTCGTGCTCGCCCCCTTTCAATTCGTTCATGAGCACGGGGACGTCTCACGAACACGGAATCCAAGAAGTAAAACAGGAGCCCTTTAAGAAGGCTAGTTGCCCCTTGTTTTCATCATCCCAACCTCTTCCACATGTTAGATACCATGAACACTTAGCGAAAGGCAAGGGCGAAACCCGTGGGATCTTCGGTGCCTAAGGTTTGCCGTAAGGGACAGGATACGATGCTTGGCTGAACTTGGGAAAAAATGTTTATTTTTTCTTCATCAATTCTGAGACAAGGGTCCAGTATGACTCTTGCATTGCTCCATAGCGTCACCATCGAAGCAGGGAACTACTATGACAATACCCAATTTAAAATTATTTCACAAAAAAGAAATCTACCTTCCTACATTCAGGGGACTGGTCCTCATTCTGGGAGGATTGTCCTTATTGTTGTTAACCTTGGTTCACTCAATCTACTCATTTTTGGCGCCTACAAGACCTGTCTCCGCCGAAGTGATGGTTGTTGAGGGATGGGTTCCCGATTATGTCCTTCAAGCCGCTGTTTCAACCTTCAATACAGAAAAATATCAATATTTACTGACTGTAGGTGTTCCTTTAAGTGTGGGAGAGTATTTGTCTGAATACAAAACTACGGCGGAGCTTTCTGCCGCTTCCTTACAAAAGATGGGCATAAGCGCAGATAAAATTGTCTCTTTACCCGCAAATTCTGTCAAAAAAGACCGGACGTACACTTCCATGGTGGAGGTAAAACGATGGCTTTCAGCGCATCCTCAGACTCAGGGTATCAACTTGATAACCTCAGGAGTTCATGCCCGAAGAAGTCATTATTTGTTACGTCAAGTGGTCCCCTCCTCCATTAACGTAGGCGTGATCGCTATTGAAGAAAAAGACTTTGCGCCTGAGCAATGGTGGCGCTCAAGCGCTGGAGTACGGAGTGTCTTTTTTGAAGCGATCGCGTATGTTTATGTGCTTGTGTTCTAGACCAGAACTACCAGGCTTTGGTCGGTAGCCTTAAGATTTCCGCATAGCCTTCACGAAATGAAGGGTATTGAAATTGAAAATTTAATTGTTTTTGTAGAAGGGTATTGGTTATGTAGCGCCTTGAGAGGGTGTCAGGCGTATTGGACTCAGGGGGTAAGGATCCTTTCTCGATGTCAAAGCGCAGTTTGGGGTGCGTCCGTAACCAATTTAAGACTTCTGTACTCGATAAAGGCTCATTGTCTACGGCATTCACAATTTCGGGAGGAGCGGGATGGTGGAGCAACAAGTGAACAATGCGGGCCAGATCGGTAACATGGACACGATGAGTCGGGTGCCGCGTTCGATGGAGGGGTTTGTTTTGCAGAATCCGGGTCAGTACATTTCGATCCGGACCATAAATGCCACCCGCCCGGACAACAGAGAGCTGAAAAAACATTTTCAAGCTTTGTTCCGTCATTAACCGCAAAAGACCCGAATTTTGATCCGGTTCAAAGTTTGAAGCCTCAGACCAGCTTCCCTCTTGCTGAGGATAGACACCCGTGGAAGAAATATAGATTAACCGCGTGTGCAAAGGGCGATGGGATTTCATCCATTTTCCCCAGTCTTTTAGGCGAGCTGTTTCCTCAGCAACGTCCGTAAAAACAGGCGGAATCGTTAAGACCAGCAGCGCTTCGCTTTCGGGCAAATTCGACCAGGTATCCGGATCCCCCCAATCAAACGCGACTCTGCCAAACGTTTGGTTTTCCTCTGTGGATCCGGATGATTCCTGCCGATACGTCCCCCAGGATTGAGCATTCCAAAGAAAGCGTTCCTTTAAGGCTTTCCCCAAAAAACCCATTCCCAGGATTCCAATAACCGGTAATGGCTGCCCCATGATTTTCCTGTTATTTCAAAATCAAAGGAGAATGCGCCGGACGAAACTCGTTCTCCACCACAACCAGTGGCATACTTTTATCATTGTAAAGCCGACGAACCATCTTGATGACGGCCTCCTGTTCGGGCTTTCGAGGATTGTAAAGCATGGTTTCATCTTGCATTGCGATTGTGGCGACTTGCTCTATTTTTCCCAAGTGATCGTCAATCCCTGCATCCTTGAGATTTAAGGGCATGCCTGTTAAGTGTGCCAACTGTCGATTAAGTACCCGAACCCGTTCAATTCCCGCTTTTGCCTGTTGCTTTTGAACGTACCGATCAATACCGTTCAAACGCGCCAGGGCTTTCATTCCCATATTCGTTAATTGAGGATAAGGCAACTGGTGTCTATGACTTTGAAGAATACTTTGACTGATCGTGACAGGGTGCGCAAAGGAAAGGCCCAAGGCTTCGGAAATATCCACAAAACGCTCCAGGCTGGACTTCAGGTTATACTCCATGACTTCAGGCAAAACCAACGCATTCGCCAAACCATGAGGGATGTGATAAATCCCTCCCAATGCTTGTGAAATCGCATGGACCATTCCGTACAAGGAATGAGAGGAGGCAATGCCCGCGATACAACTGGCCACCAGCATGGCGCCACGGGCTTCAAGGTTTTTGGGATGTGCCGTGGCAACCAGGATGTTATCATGGATCATTTTAATCGCGTGTAAGGCCAAGGCCTCAGAGACAGGAGATCCTTTTTTGCTGACATAAGCTTCTATAGCGTGTGTCAGTGCCTCCAGCCCTGTTATTGCGGTCAGTTTGGGCGGCATCATGAGGGTGACTTCAGGATCCAGAACGGCTAAACTGGCTGAAAACTGATTTTCGGCAAAAGGTAATTTTAAATTATTTTTCAAGTCCGCAATAATGGCGACTTTGGAAACCTCGGAACCTGTCCCTGCCGTGGTTGGAATCAAAATACTGGGGTGCAACAGTTCTGTCCCCAACAAGTAAGCCCCCATGTGATCCTGGACTCTGCCCCCTTTGACCATGAGGATATTGGCCACTTTTGCCGTATCCATGACACTTCCACCACCTATGGCAATGATCAGGTCACACTCATTTTTTTTACCCAGTTGAGCGCAATCTTCGACTGTCTCGATCGTAGAGTTGGGAGGAACTTTGTCAAAGGTACAAACGATCTCGATCAAGGAATCTTTAAATCCGGTTTTGACTTTTTCGACAGGTCCCAATTGGGTTAAAATCTTGTCGGTCACTAAAATCGCTCTACGTTTGCCGAAAGCTTTTGCAAACTCTCCGATATGTCCTAAAATTCCTACGCCATAAATAACGTTGGTAGGTAGTGTGAATTTGAAATGGTCAGGTAACATAAGCTCCTTACTCGTGATTGAGGGTTAAACGAGATCCTG
Source organism: Deltaproteobacteria bacterium TL4 (assembly GCA_051382335.1). Taxonomy (GTDB): domain Bacteria; phylum SAR324; class SAR324; order SAR324; family NAC60-12; genus JBBCAX01. The sequence continues at coordinate 4,281 of JBBCAX010000253.1, read as the reverse complement.
AGGCCATGGACTCGTTGAGAGTAAATTTTCAAGCGTATCCTCTTCGATAACGCTTTTTCCGGGAACACAAGCGGGGCTTAGGAATGCGAATCAAATAAAACACTAAATCTGAAAATTGGAATAATCCTTACCCAATTGATGAGGAGGAATCTCTTTCCAAAATTCCTGTTTTAGATCTTCTTGACAGCGATCGCATCCACATTTCAATTTTTCCATTTTAAAGAAACTCCAGCTCATCTCATAATTACAAGCTTCACAACGATATCCTGTTTCAAGGGGATAAGCGGATGTTTCGCCACAGCGTCGGCATTGAATCGGAGAGCTGTTTTCATAATCAATCATGGCACCTCGTTAGGGACTGCAAATAAATTCATTCAATACCGGATGTTCCTTCATCACAGGCTCAACCCCTTTGTGCTTGATAAACGGCTAACATCGTTTTGATCAGGGTTTTGACATCACTGTGCTTTGGCGCCCAGCCTAAAAGCTTGTTAGCTTTTTCGTAAGTGGACAGTACCACCGCAGGATCGCCAGGACGTTTCTCAACAACCTTGACTTTGAAATCGACGCCAGACAGTTCTTTGGCCACTTTAACCACCTCAAAAACACTCAAGCCCTTGGAGGTTCCCAAGTTAACCGTCAAACTCTGCTTTTGCTCCATGAGATAGCCCAAGGCTTTGACGTGTCCTGCCGCTAGATCGCTTACATGGATATAATCCCTGATACAACTCCCATCAGGCGTATCATAATCATCACCAAAAATTTCCAAATAAGGTCGTTTTCCAAAAATGGTTTCCATCACTATGGGTAAAAGATTATTGGGCGATTGCTCTAAGCCTCGAAGCTCGCCATCCACATCATAGCCTGCCGCGTTAAAGTACCTCAAACTTGCATATTTCAAGCCCTTAAGTTGATCATACCATTTCAAGAGCGCTTCAATTTCCAATTTGGTATAACCATAAAAATTGGTAGGCCGCGTAGGATGAGCTTCATCCAGAGGGGTATATTCAGGGGTTCCATAAACCGCGGCGGTTGATGAAAAAATAAATTTATCAATCCCCGCCTCAAGTGCCGCATTGAGCAAGTTGAGGGTTCCTGTCATGTTTTGCACTGCGTATTTTTCAGGTTTAAGCATGGATTCCCCTGCCGCTTTTAAAGCCGCCAGATGGATGATGGCATCCATCGGTTCAGTCAGCGTTTCCCGTATTTGATCCGGGATCAAAACATTTCCATAGACAAAGGGAACACCCGGTAACAAATTTTGCCTCAAGCCACTGCTTAAATTATCAAAAACAATGGGTGAGTGCCCTGCCTGGATCAAGGCTTTCGTTACATGACTCCCAATATACCCCGCACCGCCAACCACCAACACCTTAAGTGCTTTAGAATCCATGTTATGCCTTTGCGTTAGGATCTTCAACCACTTCAAACAAAACGCCGAAGGGTGCTTCCGCTTTGGATTTTGGATGAATAAAAAACACGGTCGTTCCGCGGGAACCGGGACGTGGCGCGGCGTCAATGAGGTTGAAACCTTCCGCTTTCAAATACTGAAAGGCGGCCTGAATATCCTTGACCCGGAATCCTACGTGCGCCAAACCCCCTTTTCCACCACTACGCTCAATCATTTTTTGAACAGGAGAGTCTGGGCTTGTGGGTTCCAGCAACTGAATCAAATTCGGACTATTTCCTATCCGCAATAAAGACTCCCTCACCAGATCCTTTCCACCTATCTCTTCCCGATGTGTTTCTTTGAAGCCCAGACTTTGATATGCGGACACTTGAGTATCGAGTTCTCCGGGTTTGATCGCAATGGCAATGTGATCCACAAACAGAAATCCAGGCACTTTTTCCATAGCGTCGGTATCAAAACTTGTTTCAGACATCTTTTTTCCTTGGTTATTAATGGGTGCATAACGCTTCAGTCGCAGTTAAACACTGATTTTAATAAACTGACGACTGAAAACTGATAACTTTTGAGGCAAGCATGACGGGGAATCTCTACTTCCTCTGAGAAGTCATGCCATAAATCAAACCAAGTTGGTAGATAAAAGAGAGATGTTTGTTTACTCGACGATTCAAATTTGCTAAATAATAAGAAATTCCCCAAAATCAACAGGACTACAGAGACCCCTTATCCTTATTCTAAAATTCTAAAATCGTTAATTGAGGAAAAATCATGTTAGATAGCAAAGTGGACAGTTTAGGTGAATGTACCATTACGAATCCTGCGGGTTATGAAAACTATGTTTCAAAAGACGCAGTCGTTTTATATCAAGTTCTGTTCAAGAACAAAAAAGAGGTTGATGACTATTACAAAAATGGACCTCTATTTTTCGAACAGGCGGGTCCTTTGGAAAAAATATATTTTGACCCGGCATGGAACTCAGCGGGGATTGTCACCTGTGGAGGCTTATGTCCTGGTATCAACGATGTGATCCGAGCGATCGTCATGGAATTATATTACCGCTATAAAATCAAACGGGTTATTGGTTTCCAGTACGGTTTTGCGGGGTTGATCAAAAAAAATGGTTACGAACCCGTAAATCTGACACCTAATGTCGTTGCTGAAATTCATACTAGTGGCGGCTCTTTCCTCTCTTCGTCCCGTGGCCCTCAAGATTATAAGGAAATGGTCCAGTCCTTAATTGAACAGGGAATCAAAATCCTGTTTTGTATTGGAGGGGATGGTACCTTGAAAGGCGCGCAAGCCCTCTATGAGGAAATAAAGCGTCGAGGAGAAAAAATATCAATTATTGGGATTCCGAAAACCATTGATAATGACATCAACATGATCCATAAAACCTTTGGTTTTTCAACCGCTTTTTCAAAAGCCGTGGAAGCGGTATCCTGTGCTCATGCTGAAGCCAAAGGCGCTCCTAATGGGATTGGTTTGGTGAAACTGATGGGAAGGCATTCCGGTTTTATTACGGTTAATGCCGCCTTGGCCTCACGGGATGTGAATTTCGTTTTGATTCCTGAAGAAGATTTTGACCTTGAAGGCGAAGGGGCTTTTCTCCCCACTTTAAAACAACGGATGCTCGCCAGGGGACATGCGGTGATCCTGATCGCTGAAGGGGCAGGACAAAAATATTTCAAGAAAGGAAAAGGTAAAGATGCTTCAGGAAATATCAAACTTGGAGATATCGGCGTTTTCTTAAAAGAAGAAATCAACCGATATTTTACAAAGGAAGGCATCAGCATTAACTTGAAATACATTGATCCAAGTTATATCATACGCAGTGTTCCCGCAAACGAAGAGGATTCCGTGTTTTGTGGTTTCCTCGCGCAAAACGCGGTTCATGCGGGATTGGCAGGGAAAACGGGGATGGTCGTTGGTTTTTGGAATAATGTTTTCATCAATCTCCCGATTCACCTGGCAACGTCTGAGCGAAAAGTCCTTGTTCCTAAACAGAGTACCTTGTGGCGATCGGTGTTGGCGGCAACCGGACAACCCAATTCGATGAAAGCCAGAAACTAGCGTAACGGTGTTGGCAACGCTCTATAATCTTATAGAGTACGAATGAGCTCCCATGGAAACCACAGTGGCAATCTGAACTTGCTCAGCATGGACATCCGAATGCCCCAAATGGACGGGTTTGACGCCACGAAAGCCCTCCATGCTCACTCCGGTTGTGAACACATTCCTATCATAGCGCTGACAGCAGACGCCTTTCTGGAAACACAGCAAAAAGTGCGGGAAATCGGGATGGCCGGTTATTTAACCAAACCTGTCAGTATTGATGTCCTTTCTGACGTTTTAGCCCAGTAGACATCTTTCCAAAATAAACCTGGATTTTGCGGGTTTGCTAGCATCCTCCTTTACAGCTTTTCAGAATTTCAAATACATTGTAAGGAGGACCAATGAGCCACTTTGATCAACTGAGAACCCAAAAACCTGAAAAATTTACATGCGAAACAGGGATCCCTTTGAAAAAATTCAAAACCTGCGCAAAGCCGTCACCACTATTACTTAATAAGTGAACAGGTCTTAAAAAAAGACGCAAGGAAGAAAAAAAAACCGTTTGGAGGCTCAGCAAGGGACAGCGTCCAAAAATCAACTGTTCCGAAAAATTAAAAGTTGAAGAAGGCTGTTATAGTTTGACATAGCGTTTTTGTAATGCTATTGAAAAATTTAACAGGGGGCGAGTCCAACCGATGGGGGAGTGTCTTGAGATACCTAAGGGGGTTTCCTAATTTAGCCTATAGAGTTTGGGAAATTAAACGAAATAGTAGAAAAGGCGTCCCGCCTTTTTTAAGGAGCGGGACGCTCCTTCTACCGCG
>JBBCAX010000252.1:0-5873 GCA_051382335.1 Deltaproteobacteria bacterium TL4 | reverse complement strand
TCCTCCAGTTTCAGTGGTGTTTCCTGAAATCGCGCCAAGGGTCACTCCCCGTAAGTCATTATCCATGTTTCGCAGTTGGACGTCAGCAGGATTCAGCCCATTGTATTTGGGGTCCACACTGGCGACTGGAGCCAAAATAACGGTATAAGCCTGATGTCCATCATTGACTCCATCGTCAACTCCGGTCACGCTCACCGTCTGTGCGTTCCCCCAGTTAGAAACGGTAAAGATCAGGCTGGCAGGAGAAACCGTTCCTTCCGAGGTATCGGAACTGCTTATGGCGATAGTGACGTTTGCCGTAGGTTGAGAGGTAAGTTTCACATTAAAGGCAGCGGTTCCTCGGGATTCGTTCGTATTTCCACTTATCGTATCAATAGTAAAACCATAAAGATCATTATCTATGTTGAATAAATCGACGTCTGAAGGATCAAGTTCGTTGTAATTGAGGTCATTGCTGGAAGTCTTGGTCAAACGAATCGTATAGCCCTGATTTCCGTCAGCAAGTGAGTCATCTTTTCCAGTGATCGTTATAATTTGTGGAATATTCCAGTTGGTAGTAGTGAAAGTGAGACTTGCGGGGGAAATAATACCTTCATTTTCATTTGAACTGCTAAGCGGAAGGGTCACGGTATCTTGGGGCTGACTGTTGAGTTTGATTGAAAAGGTTGTGATGCCTCCTGATTCTGTCGTATTGCTAGTGACGACACTGATCGTAAAACCAGCGGTTTCATCATCAATATTGATAACGCTAACGTCAACAGGATTCAGGTCTTGGTATTGAGTGTCTTCGCTAATGGCCGGGGACAGGACAATCGTAAAATTTTGATTTCCATCGGCGGTATCATCATTGATTCCCGTTATGATTACGGTTTGTTCCGCATTCCAGTTATCAGGAGTGAATGTCAGGTTGTCGGGAGAAATACGGCCTTCTTCGGTATCTGTGCTGTGCAAGGGAAGAGTAACGCTGCCTCCAGGTTGAGAGGTAAGTTTAACGCTAAAAGTGGCGGTTCCTTCAGTTTCGGTGACATTACCACTGAGGGAGCTGATGATGAACCCCGCAGTTTCGTCATCTACATTGATCACAGAGACATCGGAGGGATCCAAGAGGTTATAATGCTCATCGTGACTAGTTGCAGAGGCTAAGATAACCGTATAACCCTGGTTTCCGTCACTAAGGTCATCATCAACGCCAGTCACCTGGATGATTTGCTCCGCATTCCAGTTTTCCTGGGTAAAGATCAATGAGGCAGGGGTGCTTGTGCCTTCCCCTGGATCATTGGAAGTCAAAGCAAGGCTTACATCATCAGTTGGTTTGGAATTGAGCTTGAGTGTAAAAGTAGCCGTTGCCCCAGATTCTGTGGTGTTACCTGAAATACCGCTAAGCGTAAATCCGGCAGTTTCATCATCGATATTGACGACAGCAACCTCACCAGGTTCCAGGTTGTAATCATTTTGAAGGCTTGTGGTTTCCACTCTGTGCAGACGAATGGTGTAGGGTTGGTTGCCATCCTGAAGGCCATCGTCCACCCCTGTAACGGTAATAGTTTGTAGAGCGTTCCAATTTTCAGGTGTAAAGCTGATACTTTCGGGCGAAGCATTTCCTTCGGTTGTGTCGGAACTGCTGATCATGAGGCTTATCTTTTCCGAAGGTTTGGAATTAAGCCTTATAGTAAAAGTCGCTTTTCCTTCCATTTCCGTCGTATTGCCGCTGATGGCACTCAGTTTATAACCTTCAGTGTCGTCATCAATGTTGGTCACTGGTATATCCGCAGGATCGAGTCCGGCATAATGTGAATCTTCACTGGCAAAGGCTCCGAGAACAATATAATAACTCTTGTTCCCATCCGCTGTATCGTCGTTGACACCGGTTATGGTTACAGTTTGTTCCCCTTCCCAATTTTCTGAAGTAAAGACCAAACTCGAAGGGGAGACAAGGCCTTCGGTCGTAGCTGAACTACTGAGTGGAATAACAACATCGGACGCTGGCTGCGTTTTCAATTTAAAAGTAAACGTTGTAAAACCTCCTGCTTCCGTTGTATTCCCGCTGACCCCACTGCTTTCGCCAAGGCCTCTGAGAATATATCCTGGCAACTCTTCCGCAGGGATTGCTTTGGGAGGTTCTTCCTCGGTAATCATTTCCGGAGGCGCTACTACCGGAGTCTTTGGAGTTTCCTCAGGGGAAGCGGCATCATCGCATGAGGAAAAAATTAAACTTGAGGTTGAAATGATTAAAAACAAATACAAAGCAAGATATGACCGTGAATTTTTCATGATTTTTGCCCTTCTTTAGAGAATCAGAATCTTAGCAATGCTAAGATAACAATAACGAAGGTGGGGAGACTTCAGCAGAATCAATTGAAGAAAAATAGCAGAATTTATAACACTTTGCGATAAAACCTGCTGGAGTGACTTACCTTCAGTGCCTTTGAAGAAAAGTTTACTTTATGTGGTATGGATGTAAACTTTGCGTTTTTGTGAGTATGATGCGGGACGCAAGCCAAGAAAGCCTACGAAGGGGGATAATCAGGGAATTGCACCCAAGCGAAGCGAACGTTTCAACATGATCTGAAGCAACTCCTTCTGTTCGATCAAATTGCTACGTTGATGATGAGTTTAGAAAACCACTAGTTTTACCATCTAGCCTCCCCCCATGTTCATCATAACATCGGTTGTTAAATTCGGGCCGAATATAACTTTTAAAAAATTAAATGTCAACGTTTATCGCAATATCGCTTGGAAGCCAGTCCGGAGGTGCTGTCTCTCCATGCAAGATCAAGCATTGCGAATTCTTTTGACGGAGCAGAAAGCCTCATGGAAGGGTAGTCGCCGTGACCAAAGTTAGGGTCAAGCCCTAATAATTACGAGCAAAAATTTGTAAAAAACTTGCCTTTCTTATGATGATGGCCCAATTGTTAGATTCTCTAAAATGGAGATCCCATACACAACATCACTCAGAGTAGTGCCTTATGAAGCATTTTGGCAGGTATACCCTTTATTTTATTGGGATTTGTATTTTTTTCGTAGGAGAAAACGGCGCGTTTGCTCAAAAAAAGCTCTTCTCAATTTCTTGGAAAGATTTACAACTACTGGACTATCAAACTGGAGAAATGGCACCCTCCCTCAAAGAAATGGAAAACCAGACCGTTGAATTACCCGGTTACGCCGTACCTTTGTCTGGAGATCGTCCCGATAACATCAAGGAATTCCTTTTTGTGCCAACACCAGGAGCCTGCATTCATACACCGCCGCCGCCACCAAACCAGATCGTGTATACTCACATGGACAAGGAGGTCACTTTACCGATGTTCACCCCTTTACTGCTTACCGGAAAATTAAGTGTTGTAAAGACTTCAACCTCTCTCGCTGAAGCCAGTTTTGCCATTGAGGGCAAAAAGATTGAGCCCTACAAACCTCAACGTCAAAAAAGGGAAAAAGAGGATCAGCCCCGAAAAATCAGGTGGCGTTTTAATTCTTGCGTGGTTAAGGCCTCTCCCATCGTACATCAGGATACCTTGTATTTACCAGGATGCTCCCTTTATGCCTTGAATCCGAAAACCGGAGTTCAGCGCTGGAAATTTCGCCCTGATTCCACACCTAAAGAGGCTGTTGTCGTTGCGGGCACACCTGCGGCTGATGACGCTAGGGTCTATTTTGGCAGCTTTGATAGTCATCTTTACGCTGTGGACAGTCAGACAGGGAAATTGCAGTGGAGTTTCAAAACCAGTGCGCCTATTGAGTCCTCACCCGTGATCATCGGCCAGCATCTCTATTTTGGAAGCAATAATGGAACCTTATACGCTTTAAAACGGAACACGGGACGAGTTCAGTGGTCCTTTCAAACAGAAACCTCGATTCTGACTCAACCCACTTCAAATCAGGATCTTATCTATTTCCGAAACCGGGGGAAAGAACTCTATGCTTTGGATCGACTTACCGGAAAAAAACGCTGGATGATTCAAACCAAACGAGGCTTTCGAAGTCCTGTGGTCCAGGATAATTTTTTATACCTGGATACGGGTAACGCAATTACAGCGGTGGATGGTCTTTCTGGAAAAGAATTATGGTCTTTTGAGGGAAACCTGGTTACCGTCCCTTTGCTGATGGGAAAATCCCTGTTTTTTGGAGACTGGGACGCTCTTTACCTGCTGGATAGCGAAACAGGAAAACTTCAATGGCAGTTGCAAAAACAATTTATGATTGAAGACATTACCTTTGCCTACAAAGACGTCGCTTATTTCACTTCCAAAAACTTACTGTTTGCTTTAAATGTCCGTGATCAAATGAACTGGAAATTTAGCATTTATGGCAATATTGTCCGTCCGCCTTACATTTATCAAGACACCGCGTTTTTAGGGAGTGATGATAATCATTTGTATGCGATTGATATCTCTGAAACTTTGAAATAAAGGCGTAAAATATGTCAGTCATCAAGATAGAAGACCGGGAAAACGGAGTGCGTTTATTGGTTTTGCAGCGTGCCAAAGCAAACGCGTTTGATCTGGAACTGATGCTTGCCCTCTCTGAGGCCTTCCAAGAAGGAATCCGCTCTTCGGCGGTCAGATCCTTTGTGGTGACAGGTTCAGGCAAATTTTTCAGTGCGGGGTTGGATTTACAAGCTCTGTTTCAAGCTCAAGCTCAGGGAGGTGAGGCCCAAAAACAATTTACAGAAGCCATGCACCACGCCTTCATGGATGTTTGGACCTGTCCCAAACCCACCGTTGCGGCAGTCAATGGACACGCCATTGCCGCTGGATATCTGGTTGCGGCAGCCTGTGACTTTCGCTATGTCTGTGAAAATCAAAGTCAATTTGGCTTGAATGAACTGGTATTTGGCGCAGGTTTTCCGCCGATTGCCATTGAAATCGGACGGTATATAATGGGGTCTCGCTTTCCTCAAGCAATTCTTTCCGCTCAACTTTTTAATTGGAAAACCGGACTTGAAAATGGAAGTTTCCATCAAAGTTTCTTCAGCGAAGGACTGCTGGTTCAGGCCGCATGTGAATACGCCGCAAAACTTGGGAAAAGGCCTCAGGAGGCTTACGCTCATGTGAAAGCGCAACTTCTGGCACCTCACCTGCAGCGTGTTTTGGAGGAACCGGACGCTCATCGTCAAAAAACGGCTGCGATTTACGCTTCACCTGAAAGCATGACGGCGATTTCGGCTTATATCAAAAGTATCGTTGGCGGGTGATAGAGAAAATTTTTAGCAATGTCTTTTTTTGAAAACCCTGTCAGAAGCCTGTACTTATTTCCTGGATCACAGATTATACTTGTCTTTGTGTGCCTCTTGTTGCAATATATTTGTACAATTATATTACATCTTAAATAAATGGAGGTTCCATGGAACTAATGAATGTCTCAGAAGCAAGAAAGAATTTTTCCAAGATTGTCGTTAGTGGTGAAACTGTAGAAGTCAGGCATCCTAAAACCACCGTGATGATCCTTCCCAAGTCTGAATGGGAGGAAAAAGAACGACAAATCAAGAACCTGGAATTGGCATTGTTGATGAAGGAAATGGATAGGGTTGAAGCTTTAAACAATCCAACGTATACAACAGAGCAAGTAGAACAGCTAGTACCCTGTCCCATAAGTTTCGCTAAATATTTTGGCGTTAAAAAATAGTAAAATACCGGTTACTAAAAGACCCTTTTAAACTTGCATTCTTCATAAGAATTCCTGTACTTTAGAAGTAAAGAAAGAGTTTCACTTACAACAAAAGGGGTTGTTTATGAGCGAGTTAACCAGTTTGAATTGTCAAAGTTTATCGTTTGACTCAAAACTTTCAGCAAGACGTCTGAAGAAGGCACAGTGTATTTTTCCGTTAGAAATTCTGCTTAATATTCTCTGTCTTTGTCTTTATCTTCTAGGAATGC
>JBBCAX010000251.1:0-1325 GCA_051382335.1 Deltaproteobacteria bacterium TL4 | reverse complement strand
TTTCAAAAGAGCCGATTGGGGCTCCTTTGTTGCTTCTGCCAATTACCAGGAGAGAGTCCCCTGAATAATTGGCGTGAGTCTCTCCTGAAAGAATTTGTTCCCAATGTCAGTCAATTGACCTTAGTCGCTGATCCGGACAGTCTCCTGACTGAAGAAAAATTATCTCAGGAACTTCGCCAGCGAGGATTTGAGCTGATTGAATTCAAAGATCCTGTGGAATTCCGCTATGCCTATGAAGCGAACTATCGTTCAGTTTGGGACAGAGGTGAACCTACCAATCTGGTGGTCATCCTTCATCTGCAAGAAGCAGAGTTGACGTCCTTGCCTTATGATTTACTCCAATCTGGCAGGCAAATTTCCATCACTCTGGGCAACCTGTTTCCTAACCTGAGCTATCCTGTCCTCCAGAAACTCGATCGCAGTTTACTGGATGTCCTTTTTGAGGCACAATCCTGTCCTCCAGAAACTCGATCGCAGTTTACTGGATGTCCTTTTTGAGGCACATTATTTTCTGGAAAGGCTCCGTTCTTTTTTCCCTCGACCATTCATTCGACGAACAGCGAAGAGTCTCTCTGGAAAATTTTTTGGGAAGGAGTGGGCTTTCCCGTAGGGACATTGCCTATCAACGAGGTTTGGGTGATGGAGAGATTGTCAACGTATTAGAAAATAATTTTCATCCTGAAAAAACCAGAGTGGCGGGTCTGGTTTTGGATAAGGTTGATAAAATCATGCGCGGTATGCAGCTTGGTGTGGCTGGAATGCATAATCAGATCAAACAGTGGTGTGAAGGCGGGTTTCTGAAATCCCTGATAGACTATTTCTTGTTTCATGGTTTTGAGATCTGGATGACTTCTGATCATGGCAATGTTCAATGCCAGGGACAAGGTCGTCCCTCAGAAAGAGCGATTGCAGAAATCCGGGGGGAAAGAGTTCAAATCTATCCAACACCGGAACTGCGTACTCTGGTTGCCAACACTTTTACTTTTGCTCAGGAATGGCAACCAGTGGGGTTGCCTGTCGATTATTATCCACTCGTTGCAGGTGGCTATGCTGCGTTTGTAAACCCTAACGAGACAATTGTCGGCCATGGAGGAATTTCTCTTGAGGAAGTGATTGTACCCCTGATCAAGTTTGAGAGGAGGAACCATTGAGAGATAAGAGGCAGGGGAAACTAGGAATCAAGCAAACCATTCGCCTTGAATGGATGGATAAAGTACTCGTATTGAGGTTGTCCGACATATAGATGTTCATTTAAATAAATTCAGAAAACTCATCCTGTTGCGAGATCCGTTTAAACAACGCTGTTTCAGGAGTGCCAAAGCTTG